>JBIKJU010000028.1:0-14259 GCA_044360745.1 Chitinophagales bacterium | reverse complement strand
TCTATTGGCTTAGATGTAGTAGATTTAGGATTGTCTACCACTCCTACCGTAGAGTTAGCGGTACATGCAGAGCGTGCTGGAGGAGGTATTATTATAACTGCAAGTCATAATCCTAAACAATGGAATGCTCTAAAACTACTCAATTCGCATGGTGAGTTTTTATCAGAAAAAGCTGGTGAAGAAGTTCTCCGAATAGCTGAAGATAAGGTTATAGAATTTGAAGATATCAATTCTATTGGAAGTTATTCTACTGACAATACCTATATTGATAAACACATTGCTGAGATTTTAAAATTGAAATTGGTAGACACTGCCGCTATAGCTTCTAAAAATTTTAAAGTAGCTATAGATTGTGTAAACTCAACAGGCGGTATCGCTTTGCCAAAGCTATTGAAAGCCTTAGGTGTAAACGAAGTCATAGAACTTTATACTGAACCTAATGGAGATTTTCCTCATAATCCTGAGCCATTAGCAGAAAACTTGACGGAAATAGCAAAAGTGGTAAAAGAAAATAAAGCTGATTTAGGAATAGTCGTAGATCCTGATGTAGATAGATTAGCACTCATTTCTGAAAATGGAGAGATGTTTGGCGAAGAATACACGCTAGTAGCTGTTGCTGATTATGTATTAAAAAATAAAAAAGGAAATACTGTTTCAAATTTATCATCAACTCGTGCTTTGAGAGATATCACCGTACAATATGGCGGTGAGTATTACGCATCAGCTGTAGGAGAAGTGAATGTAGTGCAACTCATGAAAGAAGAAAGAGCAGTGATAGGTGGAGAGGGTAATGGAGGTGTGATTTATCCAGAGCTACATTATGGCAGAGATGCTATGGTGGGAATAGCTCTTTTTCTAACTCACTTAGCAAAAAGTAATAAAAAAACCAGTGAACTAAGAGCTACCTATCCAAACTATTTCATCGCAAAGAAAAAAATGGAATTAATTTCAAGTGCTAATATCGAAATGATTTTTGATGAAATAGAAAAGAAGTATGAGCAATACGATATAGATACACAAGATGGCTTAAAAATTTCATTTGAAAAAGATTGGGTACATCTCAGAAGATCAAACACAGAGCCAATCATCAGAATTTATGCCGAAAGTCAATCAGAAGAGCAAGCGAACGAATTAGCCGATAAACTCATTAGCGATTTGAAGTTTTTTACTAACTCGAAAAACGCGTAATTTCAATCAAAAAAGTATGGAACCAAAATATAACCCATTAGATAAAGAAGACAAGTGGTATGCCTACTGGCTAGAACATAAATTTTTCAAATCTACTCCAGATGAGAGAGAACCATATACAATAGTAATCCCACCACCAAATGTGACAGGAGTACTGCACATGGGACATATGCTCAATAATACTATTCAAGATATTCTAATTAGACGAGCAAGAATGCAAGGTAAAAATGCCTGCTGGGTGCCTGGTACAGACCATGCTTCTATAGCTACAGAAGCAAAAGTAGTACAAATGCTTCGTGAAAGAGGAATAAAAAAATCTGACTTGAGTCGTGAAGATTTTTTAAAGTTTGCTTTTGAATGGAAAGATAAATATGGCTGTATAATTCTGGAACAATTAAAAAAACTTGGAGCATCGTGCGATTGGGACAGAACTCGTTTCACGATGGAAGAAAATTTGAGCGATGCTGTCATTGATTGCTTCATAGATTTATACAACAAAGGTCTTATCTATCGCGACCTTAGAATGATTAATTGGGACCCTGAAGCACTCACTGTTTTGAGCAATGAAGAAGTATTGTACAAAGAAGAAAACTCAAAACTATTTTACGTAAAATATAAAATTTTAGATAGTGATGACTATTTGATAGTAGCTACAGTAAGGCCAGAAACTATCATGGGGGATGTTGCTATAGCCGTAAATCCAAAGGATGAACGATATAAACATCTTGTTGGTAAAATGGTGTTAGTGCCCTTTGTAAACAGAGAGGTACCAATAATAGCTGATAGCTATGTGGATTTAGAATTTGGTACTGGATGCCTAAAAGTAACTCCTGCGCACGATGTGAATGACTATGAAATAGGCAAAAGACATAATCTTGCTGTGATAGACTGTTTCAACGCTGACGGCACTATTAGTGAATCGGCTGGTGCATTTGTAGGTTTAGATAGATTCAAAGCAAGAAAAGAATCTGCTAAAATATTGGAAGAACAAGGATTACTCTTAAAAACTGAAGATCTCCAAAACAATGTTGGTCGAAGTGAACGAACAAACGCTATCATAGAACCTAGACTTTCATTGCAATGGTTTGTGGATATGAAAAAGTTTTTCGAAAAAAATCCGCAAGTACTAGACAATGTAATGTCTGATAAAATTGCATTTCATCCATCTAAATTTAAAAATAGCTACAAGAATTGGATAGACAATATACGTGATTGGTGTATCAGTCGACAACTATGGTGGGGACAGCGAATTCCAGCTTGGTATGATGAAAATGGAGAACTTATTGCTGTTTGCAAATCAGCAGATGAAGCCAATAAAATCTATGAATTAAAAAAGGGAACTCAACCATCATCAGCCCTTAAACAAGATGATGATGTATTAGATACTTGGTTTTCTTCTTGGCTATGGCCTATTTCTGTTTTTGATGGATTTAAAGATCCTCAGAACAAAGATATCAACTACTACTACCCGACTAATGACTTGGTCACTGCACCTGAAATCATGTTTTTTTGGGTGATGAGAATGATTATGGCAGGGTATGAATGGAAAGGAGAAATGCCTTTTAAAAACGTTTATTACACGGGTATAGTTCGCGATAAACTTAGACGAAAAATGAGTAAGTCGTTAGGTAACTCGCCTGACCCACTAGACCTCATAGCTCAATATGGCGCAGACGGAGTAAGAATGGGAATGATGCTTTGCTCTCCAGCTGGTAATGACATTCTC
Organism: Chitinophagales bacterium; assembly: GCA_044360745.1. Taxonomy (GTDB): domain Bacteria; phylum Bacteroidota; class Bacteroidia; order Chitinophagales; family LD1; genus CALAYL01. Next base: position 11,345 of record JBIKJU010000028.1, on the reverse strand, counting down.
TTTGATGAAAAACTATGTGAGCAAGGGCGTAATTTTTCAAATAAATTATGGAACGCACTTAGGCTCATAAAAAGTTGGGAAATTGTAGAAATAGAACAACATGAAGTTGCTAAAACAGCACATGATTGGATGCATGCTAGGATCCAAATCGCCATTGAGCTCATGGAAAATCAATTTACTGAGTTTAGAATCAGTGAAGCACTGATGACATTGTATAAACTTATTTGGGACGATTTCTGCTCTTGGTATTTGGAAATGATAAAACCAGAATATCAAAAGCCAATTGATCAAATCTCTTATAATCAAGCTATCGGATTTTTTGAAACTTTAGTTCAGCTTCTTCATCCCTTTATGCCTTTTATTACCGAAGAAATTTGGTTTATACTTCGAGAAAGAGATGTAAAAAATTCTATTTGTATCAGTCAATACCCAAGCTATACTTTGCTATCATCAGCCCAAAAAGGACTACTAAAAGAAGGTGAATTAGCCTTTGAAACCATTACTGCCATTAGAGAAATCAGATCTCAGGCACAAAAGAAAAATCACGAGTTAGTTGAATGTTTTTATAAAGGAGACTTTGATACTAAGCTTGATAATTTCAAGTCTGTAATTTTAAAATTAGCTAAGCTAAGTCAACTAGAATTTACTGATGCCCATACTGAAGGGAAAAAAGCAGTTGTAAAAGGTTATGAATTTACAATAATCACGGGTGAACAAAATCAACAAGCCAATAAAGAAGATTTAGAAAAAGAATTGGCGTATATCACAGGATTTTTAGAAAGTGTAGAAAAGAAACTTAGCAATGAAAAATTTGTGGCTAATGCGAAAGCGGATGTCATCGAAAATGAACGTAAAAAACGAGATGACGCATTGGCAAAGTTAAATGCACTTAAGCAAATTTTAGGTGCTTAAGAACTAGTCCACAGTGCTACAAAAAAATGTGAAAAAGTATTTGCTTTTTTGTTTAACACAATATGCATCTTTGGAATATGCAGTATGATTTTTTAACTATTGAAGGATGTATAGGAGCAGGAAAAACTAGCTTAGCAAAGCTGTTATCGGAAAAGTATAATACGAACTTAATACTCGAAGAATTTGAAAACAATCCATTTCTCCCAAAGTTTTATGAAGACCCAGATCGACATGCCTTCCCTGTAGAGTTATACTTCATGGCAGAGCGCTTTGCGCATTTGAGAAAGTTACAAAGCGGCTCCGACATTTTCAAAACTCATACTATATCGGATTTTTTGTTTCAAAAGTCGATCATTTTTGCTACTCAAAATTTGAATAAAGATGAAGAGAAGCTATATAGAATGTTGTTTGATATCATTAATCCTACTTTACCAAAACCAGATCTTATCCTTTTTCTTTATGCACCAGTAGAAAAGCTATTAGATAATATTAAAAAGAGAGGGCGAGATTTTGAACAACACATCAGTTCAGATTATCTAGATAAAATTCAAAAAGCTTATTTAGATTATCTAAAATTTCAAACAAATAATCGTATTGTATTGTTTCACACTGAAAATGTTAACTTTGTAGATAATGAACAAGACTTAAACCACATTATTGAGCTTTTAAACAAAGACTATCCGATAGGTATCACTACAATTCACTCAATTTAAATTTTAAAAATATGATAATTACAAAAAAAATCGAAAAACTACTCAATGACCATCTAAGCTTAGAAATGGGCGCTGTTTATAGCTATTTGGCTGTTGCCTCTTGGTCAGAAAAAGAGGGTTTAGAAGGCGCTGCTAATTTTTTCTATCTACAAAGCGATGAAGAAAGAGCGCATTTTAGAAAGTTTTTTAGTTACATTAATGAAGTAGGAGGTCATGCTTTAGTACCTGAAATGAAACAACCAAAATCTACTTTTAATTCTGTTTTAGAAGCTTGTGAACTATCGCTAACCAATGAGCAAAAAGTAACAAAATCTATTTACAAAATAGTAGAACTTGCAAGAAATGAAGGAGACCATGGTACTGTTGAATTCTTGAAATTTTTTATTGATGAACAACGTGAAGAAGAAGTGCAATTTCAACGCATCATAGATAAAATAAAACTTATCGGCAAAGGAGCGCAAAGTCTTTACTACATTGACAAAGAGCTAGAAAAAATAGCAACTACAAAAGTAAAAACAAGCCAAAAAGAAGCCAAAGCATGATAAATAAAAACAACACAGTACTTATCTATGGTTGCTATGGATATACTGGCAAATTGATTGTAGATTTAGCTTCAAAGCAACATCTTTCTTTTGAGCTAGGTGGACGAGATGCGAAAAAAGTAAATGAGATGGCAAAGGCTTACAATGTAAAAGCCCATGTTTTTTCGTCTGATGAGCCAAAGCTTGCTGAACTTATTTCTCCTTTTAGTGCTGTATTAAACTGCGCAGGACCATTTTTTAGAACGGCCAATTCATTTATGCAAGCATGTTTAAGTACTGGAACTCACTATCTCGACATTACTGGTGAGTACCAAGTATTTGAGTTAGGAGCTTCAATGAATAAATTAGCACAAGATGCACAAGTAATGATTCTGCCTGGTGTTGGTTTTGATGTAGTGCCTTCAGACTGTTTGGCAATGTATTTAAAAAGTAAACTCCCAAATGCAGAGAGTCTAGAGCTTACGCTGATGACTAAAGGAGGTCGATTATCGCATGGCACAGCAATAACTATAGCAGAAAACTTAGGTCAAAAAACATTGATAAGACGAAATGGAACATTGACCCCTGTATCGAACGGACAAATCAATAAAACTATTTCATGGCTTGGTAAAAATATAGCCGCTACTGCTATATCATGGGGAGATATTTCAACCGCATTTTTCTCCACTCAAATTCCGAATATCACAGTTTACAATGCTCTCCCGCCATCTGTTATCAAATCCATGAAATTCTCCAACTATATTGGTTTTGTTTTAAGAAGTAGATTTGTAAAAAACTACCTCATAAGCAAAATAAAACAAAAGCCTGCTGGTCCTTCTGAAGAGGAGCGAAAAACCGCAAAAACCTTTATACACGGAGAAGTAAAAAATTCAAAAGGACAACAATACACTGCCTATGTAGAATTGCCTGAGGGCTATGCCCTAACGGCTAGTACCGCTGTAACTATTTGTAAAAAAGTATTGGCTGGTGAATTTAGCGCTGGTTTTCAAACACCATCAACAGCCTATGGTCAAGATTTTATTTTATCTATCGAGGACACAAAACGAGTTGATTTATAGCAAATGAAAGCAAAAGTCACAATTCTAGGAAGTGGAACATCTGGAGGAGTGCCCATTATCTCTTGTGATTGCGAGGTATGTATATCCAAAAATCCTAAAGATAAAAGACTACGCACATCAGTGCTTATAGAAACTCCATCCAACACAATAGTAATTGATGCTGGTCCCGATTTTAGACAACAAATGCTCACCCATCAGCTACATAAATTGGATGCCATTTTTGTAACTCATGGACACCGAGATCATGTAGGTGGACTAGATGATATACGACCCTTTAATTTTTTGCAAAACAAGCGAATGCCTTTATACTGCGATATCGCAGCAGAACAAATGATTAGAGATCAATATTCTTATGCGTTTAAAGATATAGACTATGAATATGCTCCGAAAATAGATTTTATCACTATTGATGATGCTGAATTTAAACTCGATGATTTAAGTATAACTCCCATAACAGTGATGCATCACAAGCTACCAGTCAAAGCATTTCGACTAAAGGATTTCACCTATATCACTGATGCTAAAACCATAGATGCAGCTAATATGGACAAGATAAAGGGTACAGAAGTACTAATCATAAATGCCTTGAGACCTCAACAACACAATGCCCATTTCACAACATCAGAAGCTTTAGCATTTATAAAAGAAATCAATCCAAAACATGCATATCTTATTCACATGAGCCATCATTTCGGGAAACATGATGAAATACAAAAGCAAATGCCAGATAATGTTTCAATTGGCTATGATGGCCTAAGCTTTGAGATAGATGTTTAAAACGATGATGGATTGAATGAATAGTTTGGAAAAAGATTTTAATTTTGAACAAACTAAAAACATGGCGAGCGAAATCAAAAAATTAGGTGAAGAAAAAAATGAAGAATTAATTAATGGAAGTGAGTTTTCTTTCAATATCATAGTATCTGAATATCATTCCCATATCACTTTTGCCCTCAGAGATGGCGCTGTAAATCTTTTTAAGAAACACGGTGTACTAGAGGAAAACATCATTGTGGATTATGTACCAGGGGCTTTTGAGCTACCTGTAGCTGCTTCAGCCTTAGCTATTAATAATTTTAACAATGGTATAATTTGTATAGGATGCGTAATTAAAGGCGACACTGACCACGATATATATATCAATCAAGCAGTAGCTAATGAATTGTGTAGACTTAGCGCGGATAATGTTTTACCTATACAGTTTGGACTTTTGACGACTAATACTGAGCAGCAAGCCCTAGACCGAGCAGGTGGAAAACTAGGCAATAAAGGAGAGGAATGCGCTTTGGCTGCTCTTAAAATGGCGGTATTCATGGAAAAAAACAATAGCTATTCTGGTCTCGAAGAAGATGATTTGGATGATTTCCTTGATGATTTAGAAAATGAAGACTGGGAAGAAGATGACGATATAGCTCATTTTAATTAATACCTGCATGAAACTTTATACGATAGACACTGGTTTATTTAAGCTCGATGGAGGTGCTATGTTTGGAGTGGTGCCGAGATCGATGTGGGAAAAACTCCACCAACCCGATAGCAAAGGGCTGTGCACTTGGGCTATGCGTTGTTTGCTGATAGAAGATGGGGGAAAGCTCATCCTTATAGACTGCGGACTAGGAGATAAGCAAAGCGAAAAATTCTTTAGTCATTATGAGCCCCATGGAGAAGATACGCTCCATAAATCATTGAGTAAATATGGCTTTCATGCTGATGACATCACTGATGTCGTACTTACCCATCTTCATTTCGACCATTGTGGTGGAGCTATAAAACGAGAAGGCGATAAGTTAATCCCAGCATTCAAAAATGCAACATATTGGAGTCATAGCGAGCATTGGAAGTGGGCTACTCAGCCTAATGCACGAGAAAAAGCCTCGTTTTTATCCGATAACATATTGCCTATAGAAGCTTCTGGACAACTCGTTTTCGCTGATAAAACAAATAAACTGCTTCATGATGCTATTCAGCTAAAAACAGTGAATGGACACACTGAGTCTATGTTTATTCCTCATATTTCATATAAACAACAAACCATAGTTTATGCCGCTGACTTGTTCCCTTCTATGTGGCATATCCCTATTCCTTATGTAATGGCTTATGATACCCGACCTTTATTGACATTAGATGAAAAACAGCGTTTACTTCAAGATGCCGTAAAACATAATTTTATTCTGTATTTTGAGCACGATCCTATAGTCTCTATGTGTAGTTTACAACAAACAGAAAGAGGAATAAGAGAAAAAGATGTATTGAATTTATCAGATTTAGCATAAAAAATTATATTTGCGCTTCACTTTGAAAAAGTTCTTCATTTTTGGCGAGGTAGCTCAGCTGGTTAGAGCGCAGCACTCATAATGCTGAGGTCGGGGGTTCGAGCCCCCCCCTCGCTACTCTTTAAATTTACCTACTCTTTTTTTGACTCATTACCAGATTTAGTCAAAATTGAAATGCCTTTTTTTTATTTGGAAGCGATTACTACAACTAATTTATGTTGCCATAAAAATAATATATGACAACATAAATACGTGTATAACTTTACGATTACTCCACTCCTATTTCATCTATTTCGTTAGCATTAGACTTGCCGTTGATGTCATCATAAAAGAATACAAATGTAGTCTGCATATATGGCAACAAAAACAAAAATCCAATACCAGCAGTAAAAATACAAAGTATAGCCTAACTTATAAAACTCAAACTAAGTACAAAAAACTTAACTTTGTTTCCTTTCATCATTTCCCAACTTGCTTTCAACGCATCTACTGCACCTATTTCTTTATCATCTGCGAGAATGAAAAACGTTTGGCTCAAACCAAAAGCAACAATAATACCTGGTACTACTAATAAAATGAACCCAATAATGATAGCCAGTACCATTAACAAATAGGTGCCAACTAATCTAACCATATCGCTAAATCCGGAAAAAAATATGCCCATCTCTACTGATCTTCCCCTAGCACAGGATAGAAAATATAGTGCCAAACCATATGATAATACTGGCGAAACTACTAGTGACACAGCTGAACCAAGACCTTTTTTTATAAAGTCTAAACCTATCGATATAGATACAGAAACTAGTAAATAGACTAATACCACTACTGCTGAAGAGCCCCATTTACCTTTTAAAACTTCTAATGCTTTTCCTTTTAGTATAGAATTTTCAGTTGCCATATTTTTTTTATTTTATATTATGAATAATGCAATTTAAAAGAAAAAGAGGGTTTCACATTCTATTAAAAGCTAAAATAGTTATTATTTTAATGGATAAATTTTAGAAAAAGTAGTATGTTTAGGTGAATATTTACCAGTTAGCGGTCATTCTCACATTAACCACCGACTATAAACAACAGAATATTTTGACTAAAATGATTAATATGGACTTATCCAAACACTCAGAAAAACTTTATCAAAAACTTCTTTCAAAAAAAATGAAAGAGAAGAGTGAACGGGTTATCTTATGGATTGCTTTAGTGAGTTTTATAATTCACTTATTAATGATTGGATTGATACATTTTAATATTATTGCCGTTAATGAACCATCTAACTTATTAAAAAATCCTATCGCTGCCATTTATACCCCTTTTTCTTTTATATTGGTTTATGAGGTATATCTTTTAATTTACTATCTCACAAAGTCGACTTCTATTTATATCTCAAAGCAATATGAAATTATTGCACTCATCATTATTAGAAGATTGTTCAAAGACCTTTCAGATTTATCACTTTCGTCTAATTGGTTTAACAATAAAAATGATTTGCAATTTACCTATGATTTATTAACTTCAGTTTTATTATTCTATTTTATTTATTTATTTCATGTTCAACGAACCAGAGTATATAAAACTACTATAAATAGCAAAAACCATTCTTCAAGTATTTCAAAATTTATAAACGCAAAAAAATGGATAGCTACAGCCTTAGTTCCTATACTATTAATTATTGCAATATATTCATTCTTAAACTGGAGCATTAGTATTTTTCAACCACTTGAAAGCAATGCTATTTCTTTCAAGAACATCAATAATATTTTCTTTGAACAGTTTTTCAATATTCTGATTATTGCTGATGTAATATTATTGTTGATTTCATTTTTCCACACAGACGAGTTCCACAAAGTTATTCGAAATTCAGGGTTTATTATTTCAACTATATTAATTCGAATATCTTTTTCTGTTAGCGGTATCATTAATAATATACTGATTGTTTCTGCTATTTTATTTGGACTTTCAATTCTTTTTATACACAACAAATTTGAGAAGAAGTTAGTAGAAGAAATTCAAGAAAGCAATGAAATTGAAGAATGAAAAAAATAAAAGAAAAATGATAAATAGAAATTAGTAATCAATTTAAAAAGAAAGAACGAACCGCTAATAACACATTTGCAAAACCGAGGTTTCTCATCACGTTTGAGAGATTCCGGTTTTTTGATATTTTTGAGTACAGCAAAAAAATAGTTTTGAATCATTGATTTAAGAACCGCTTTTTCCATTTTGATTTACTGATGTTGGTGTTTTCAAGACTACCATTCCTGTAAATTCAGTAGTTATTAAAAAATATTCATAATAGGAAAAATCAATGGTACTGTGAAAACAGCGACCATAAGGCAAAAGTCCATTTGATAAATTATAAAAAATGTTTCTTATATTTGAAAATATAATTACCAGTTTATGGCATAAATCCAACAAAATTACGTTGTATTTGTCCCATTCTATGGCTTGCATAAACAAGTTATGGCTAATACCCTTGGAAAATTTAATATACATTATTTTTTAAAAGTGGACTAATTATCTTAAATTTGCATTGTGAAAAAACAAAGAAATACAGGTTTAGATTTTATCATTGACAAGCTCACCAATAGCATTGAAAATGTTATCACAGGAGACAGTTTTGCGACTGAAATCTCTATTCTAAACGCTCATGAATTGAAGAATGTTAGCAAAGTTAATGGATGGCTTTTTAATTGGAAGGACGAGTATAAAATGCCAGCAGTTGATGTTTATAAATTGACAATAACAAATAACCCGAACATAATTCAAGGATTGATAAGTTTGGAAGTAAAATCAGACCATGTTTATATGCATTTACTTGAAAGTGCACCATTTAATAAAGGAAAGACCAAAGTTTATATGGGTGTTCCAGGAAATTTAGTAGCATTTGCATGTAAACTTTCATTCCAAAGAGGACATGAAGGCAATGTTTCATTTATTTCAAAAACACAGCTTATCGACCATTATGAAAAGACACTTGGAGCGTTTCATTTTGGTGGACGAGTAATGATAATTGAAACTCAAGCAGCACTGAAGTTAATCAATAAGTATTTTAAAAATTGACGACATGAAAACAAGGAAAACAGAATTAGATGTAGACTTTATTGGAGGACAAGAACCACTGACATTGGCTGAAGAAAAAGCATTGAGTGAGTATTTTAAGAAACGTAAGTTGACAACAGTTCGAAAATTGTCGAAACCAATAAAGCGCGAATCAAATCGAAGTAAAGTAACAGCATGATTTTGGGTACTAGCCATAACAGCAGCTTGTCGCAAGTAGTTGTATAAAGTATTGATATACAATACTATAAAAGTGTTATACCAAAATAGGTGCAACATAGGTGCAACAAATTAAAATTTGTTTTATGAAACAGATGCAACCTGTTTTAAAACAAGCTTTTTGGGCACTTTCTTCCTTTTGATAGAATGGGTTTGATCTTTGTTACAAAAAAAAACTTAACGTTAAATGACATGGTTAGATTTTTTCGTATTTAATAAAAATATAATCCTATGTTTATTTCCGCATATAAAAATCCCCTTTCTCAGATGCTGCAAAAGGGGATTACCTATGTATTGATTTAATATTTTATTTCAAAATGGAGAACCGCTTAACAGAAAAAGATCCGTCGGCGTTTTCACATTTCAAAAAATATACGCCCGATTGAAATTCACTCAGGTCAATGGCAACCCTATTGTGTTCAACATCGGTATTTAAGTTCAATTCTAAAAGGGAAACCCCTGACCGATCAATGATATGTATAACACTTTGGCCCTTTAAATTATTTTCCAACTCCACATTAAGAATATCATTAGCGGGAACCGGGTAAAGGTTCAAGGTGTTGAAATTGACCCGTGCTGCTGAATTGTTTAATACTTCAATTCTAGAATAGGAAAAATTTCCATCGTAATCAACCTGTTTTAGCCTGTAATAATTATATCCCTGAATAAGATTCAGGTCTGTAAAGGAGTATTTAATTATTTGGTGGCTGTTTCCGGCACGGTTAATTTTACCTATGGATATAAAGTTTATACCGTCGTTGCTTTTTTCTATACTGAAATAATCATTGTTTATTTCGGTAGCTGTAGCCCAGTTTAACACGCCGGTATTATTTTCTTCTTTTGCTTTAAAAAACAGCATTGTAACCGGTAGGGGTCCACCTGAACCACCTATGCCAAAAGGAGAAAAGGAACCGGTGTAGCCGTTATAGGTAAAGGTGTAAGGGTCGCTTCCTGAGGCACTGGATAAACTTCCAATATTATCCCAACTTGACCCATTGTAATGAGCCATTTGGCAATTGGATCTGTCAAAACCAGCCGCTTCATCTGAAGCGTTCCATTGAAACTGGATATTTATGTCGGAACCTCCAGGTATGGTTTCTGAAATATTCCAGGTGGTTTTCAACACAGTGGTGGTAAAGGGTGTTCCCGCAGGTGTTCCGTCATTGGTTAAAACATTATAGGCCTTCACACTAAAATCGTCGGTGGTATGTCCGCCATTAAAAGTAATAACCAGCGGGGTATATCCTGCAGCAGAATTTGTGTGACCTACAGGAAATGTTCTGGAGGTAGAAGCTGCACAATTGAGATATTTTAAGACTCCGGTTCCACCGGTATATACAAAGGAGGATGAACTCGCTCCGGAAATGTCGGATCCTGAAGCCATGGTTAAATCATAACTTCCGGCGCTTAAATTTCCCTGAGTCAGAGTGAGGGTGCCGGTAACGGAGAGCTCTGAACCCATACTTACCCCATTGCTGTTGTTTATCGTGAGGTTGTTTACTGTATTTGAGCTGATAGCCGAAGCGGGAATGCTTTGGGCCGCAGAACCGGCAAATACAAGCGTAGATGATGCAGCAGAGGCATTGATGTTTGCCCCGTTGGTGAAATCAAAATTACCGTTGATGGTCAGTGTTTTGCCATTCACATCAAAAATATAGGTGGCCTGTTCATTGATAATATTTCCCACTGTTCTGTTGGCATCCAAAACACAACTATTGCTAGGATTGGAGGTGAAAGTAATATTATCTCCGCTTGATGGTACGGCGTTAAGGGTCCAATTGGAAGCGGTTCCGAAATCATTACTTGTGGTTCCCTTCCACAGGGTTATTAATTCCCAGGCTCCAATAGTAGGAGGATTCAATCGGGCCAGGCTTTCAATATCCGTGGTAATTCCTGTTCCGTGGAGGCCGGTCTGGGCCGCAGTTAGGACATAATCCGTGGTTGAAATATTAGTGGTATTGCCGGGACTGTTAAAATTCGGATTGGTATTTACACTGCTTGAGTCTAGACCGGTAATAATGGGTACTGCTGTTTTGTCAGCTGCACCAAAACCCATTACACCGCCCGTATTTGGGGCATAATAGATATTATTGGAAAGGGTAAGGTTTGTTGAGCCCGAATAATTTAAATAAGCCCCGTAATGTTTGGAGGATCCTGCGGTTCTGCTACGGGCATTGCAGAAAATATTATTTCGAAAAATGCGGGTATTGGTTGCTGCATTGCTTCTGAACGCAGCGGTTAATGTTCCTGCATTTGTGCTGCCCCCAATATAAACTGTATTAAAATAGAGTGTGTTATTATTGTTAAGGGCCCCCGACTCATAAATACCATAAATAATATATCCGGTTGATACACCCACCCCAAGATTGACTATATTGTTATAGTATGAGGTTGCGCCGGCCACTATATAAATTCCCGAAAGAACGGCTGTTAATGGAGTCGATGAAAGGGATAAACTGTGAATAAAATTCCCGTAAACCGTATTCGTACCAGATGTAGGACCACTATAATAAATACCATAAACCCTAACTGCGACTGCTCCGGTATTTGTATTGGATAAATTGTAAATGGTAT
>JBIKJU010000027.1:0-14261 GCA_044360745.1 Chitinophagales bacterium | reverse complement strand
AAGCGCTTTTGAAAGAGGTGGCAAAGGGGCTTCGCTTTGGGGTCAGGGGTTAGCCAATAAAATTTTGTGTCCAGGAGGAAATTTAGTGCTCGATTTATTGATTTTGACAGGAGATACAATTTATGAAAATAATTTGACTAGGCTTAAACTAATTCAAGAGGGTGTTCCCGATAGTTTAATATTTTGTGTAAATGAAGGAACGAGTACCATAGAAGAAGCAGGTGCAATCTTACGTTATTGCCAAATCAACAATATTAAGTCTATCATGATTGTTTCTAGTTATTTTCATACTGCGAGGGCATATAGAGTTTACAAAAAAGTGTTTGATGGAAGTGGCATTATCATCAACGTACAGGGCTCGCCAGCGATTCGCTATGATGAAAAAAAATGGTGGACCAGCGAAGAGGGATTGATTAACTTTAACAATGAAGTAGTAAAATCAATCTACTATTTTTTAAAATACTAGATTACCGTTCTTTTCAAGGCACAGCGATGATTTCATTGCAATTAAACTCAACCTGGAAAGTGGAATCTGTAGGCATTGGGAATAATGAATTTGGACTAAATTCTCGTCTATTTTGAGAATAAATCTTCTTTAGAAATTTACCAACTATTGGTAGCGCAGCTGCTCCACCCTGCCCGGTGGCTGTACTTGCAAAATGTACACTTGGCTGGTCAAATCCCACCCAAGCACCTACTGCCAAGTGCGGTGTAATGCCTATAAACCATGCATCTGCATTATTTTGAGTAGTTCCAGTTTTGCCTGCAAGGTCTATAGTTTTGAGACCGTATGTAGTACGCAGTTTTGAAGCTGTGCCTTTATCTACTACGCCCTTCATCATTTGGCAAGTAGTATAAGCTACACTTTCTGTCAGCGCTTCTTGCTGTTTAGGATTATACGATACCAGAAGATTTCCTTTTTTGTCTGTTATTTTTTTAATGTAAAATGGTTGACTTTGTGTACCAAGATTAGCAAAGGCAGTATAGGCTCCTACCATTTCAGAAAGAGAAATATCTGATACTCCTAAAGCCAATGCAGGCACAGATTCTAAATCACTATTTATACCTAGTTTTCTAGCCATTTCCACCAATGCTTCTGGACTAAAATCACAAATCAAGTTTGCAGTAATTCTGTTATCCGAATACCATAAACCCTCCTGCATTGGTACCTGCTCACCCTCTTGCCAACGCTTTGTTCCTGCAGGATTCCAGTTGCCTGTACCGCAGTTGGGTTGCAGGTAAGGAATGTATGTACAAGGGCTATACCCGCGCTCTATAGCTACTGCATATTGAAGAGGTTTCATAGTAGAGCCTACTTGTCGTTTTGTAGATTTTTTAGCATGATCGAGTTGGAAATAACGCATATGTGGACCACCAATCCAAGCTTTAATTTCTCCATTTTTGATGTCTACTGCCATAAAGCCACACTGTACCATTTGTAAGTAATATTTTAATGAATCTAATGGACTCATCATAGTATCTTTGTTGTAGATTCCGTTTATACCTCTGTAGTCATAGACTACCATTTCTCGTTTTTGATTAAACAGTTTTTCGATTTCTTTTTCAGATTTTCCAAGTGCTAATAATTCTTTATAGTAACCTGTTTCCTTCATCATTTTCTTTACTATTTCTGGCTTAGCCCTCTCGCCATATTTCCAGGGCTCTTTTCCTTTCCATTCTCTCAAAAAAGTTGATTGTAAATAAGGTAGATGACTCTGCATGGCTTCTTCTGCCGCACGCTGCATTCCAGCATCTATGGTGGTATAGATGTTTAAGCCATCCTTGTAAATATTGTATTTACCTCCTCCAGGTTTCTTATTGTTAGCACACCATCGCTTAACATCTTCTCGTACCATCATTCTTAAATAAGTAGCAATGCCTTCCCTAAAATCTGGATTGTGAAAGTTGAGCTTTATTGGCTTATCTTTTGCTTTTTCAAATTGCTCTTTTGAAATAAAATTCATTTCCACCATTCTCGATAGCACCAAATTTCTTCTCTCTCGGGTGAGGGGTTCTCTAAGTCTAGGATTAAAAAGCGAAGGACCATTAAGCATGGCTACTAAGGTTGCAGATTCGCTAGCGTTAAGTTCTTTTGGTTTTTTGTAAAAATAGGTAAATGCGGCAGTTTTAATGCCATATGAATTATAACCAAAAGCTATGGTATTAAAATATAAATTTATGATTTCATCTTTGGTAAAAGTGCGCTCTATTTTAGCAGCCAATAACCATTCTTTTATTTTTTGTTTTACTCTATTCCATTTGCCATATTTATAAGCATCTTGATGAAAGAGATTTTTTGCTAACTGCTGTGTTATTGTGCTTCCTCCACCAGCATCTTGGCCCAATAATCCTGTTTTTATAATCACCCTAAACAACCCTTTTAAATCTATACCCGAATGGTCATAAAATCTTTTATCTTCAGTAGATACTAGTGCATTTACCAAATAAGGCGAAAGGTCTTCATAAAAGACCTCAATTCTGTTTTCATCATAGAATGTCCCCAATACTTCACCATCCGCAGACCAAACAGTAGTCGAGATAGCTGTCTGAGGATTTTGAATAGATTCAAGGTCTGGCATTTCACCGAGTAACCCCTCATTTACTCCAACAAAAAATAACGCTACTGCCAATATAAAAGCCCAAAAATACAGCTGAACGATTTTAAATATCTGCCAAAAATTTGCACCTTTTCTACTTTTTGCCATCTCTTTTCAAATTACTCTTTATTTGGTTTTTTGCTGGTAATACGCCTCCAATATATCGTAAAATTCTTGACCATACTTTCTGATTAAGGCATCTTTAACAAATCTAAAGACAGGAACTTTGAGTTTGTTTCCGTTTTTGCAAGCCGCTTTACAAATATTCCACCGCTCATAATTTACGGCCTCAAAGTCTTTTTTTTGCGAAATCCTTACTGGGTATAAATGACATGAAACAGGTTTTCGAAAAGAAACTTTATTTTCCAAATATGCTTTCTCTATACCACAAACGGCTATCCCATTATCATAGTTTACGTAAGCGCATGGGCCACCTTCAATCAGAGGTGTTTTGTATTTCTCATCTTCTTCCTCCCACATGAATTTTTGCTTTTCTAAAATAGCTATTCCCTTTTCAGTGAGATAGGGCTTTACTATAGGATAGATCTCTTCTAAAACTTTCAGCTCTGATTCTTCAAGTGGGGCACCCGAATCTCCTTCTACACAGCATGCGCCTTTGCAAGCGTTGAGGTCGCATACAAATTTTTCATCTAATAAATCATCGCTAATAAGTTTATTATCTATTGCTATCATTTGCATCAAAAATTAGGCACAAAATACATTTTTTAAGTAGTATCAAAGATTTTGTTTTTAAAATGAATTTTTCAATGATAAAATGGTATATATGCATATGGTTTTGAAATTAAAAAGTAGTCACTTTTTTATAGGTTTTATTTTGTTGTTATTACATTTTGTAGTTAATAGCATAAGTGCGCAATCGCTTTGTTGGTCTATAAAAAGTGATAAGTCTAAAAAAGTATCGTATCTCTACGGAACTATGCACGTGAAAGATAAGCGAGTGTTTAATATTTCAGAAAATGTACTGAAGGCTATGAGCGATGTAGATCTTTTTGCACTAGAAGTAAATCCTGAAAAAATGGAGTTAACAGCCATTATGCAAATGATGCTAAAGGGAACAGGTAGGTCTATTAAAGCAAGTTTAACAGATACTGAATACTATATTTTAGATTCTTTGTGTAAGAAGAAAATTAAAGTATCTGTCAGTGTTTTTGATAATATGCAACCCATCATTTTGCAAGCTTTTATATCAACTTCTGATGATTATGACACAACACTTCAGTTTTTAGATATGCATATGTACAAACTTTCTCAAAAGAGTAAAAAAGAAGTGACCGGTATAGAGACAATGGAAGAACAAATTTCAGCTTTTCAGGCTTTAGGCTATGACGAGCAGATTGAACTTTTAAAGAAGGAGCTGAACGAAGCCACTAAAAGCGAAGATGATTTTGAGAAAATGATAAAATTTTATACTCAAGGTGATATTGATAGCTTATTGGTTTTTAGTGAAGAGTACAATATGCCAACTAAATTAAGTAAAGTTTTGATTGAGGATAGGAACATAAAAATGGCCGATCGAATTGAGAAGATAATAAAGCGACAATCATTATTTGCGGCTGTTGGTGCGCTTCATTTACCTGGCGCTAATGGCATCATAAATATTCTCCGAAAAAAGGGTTATCGAGTAGAGGTGTTTAAATAATAAAGAAACCTTTCTGTATTGTACTCATTTTACTATGTTTAAATAAAATGATTAAATTTGATTAAATCAGCAGTATTGTATTTCTAATTTACAAAGGATGAGAGCATTGTATTTTTTGGTTTTTTTCTTGGGTGTTCAATTTTTTATTGAAGCTCAAGAATTTAATAACTCAGTAGTGTATTTTTTAGATCCAGAATGCAAACTTAGTCAATCAAAAGCATACGATATAAAGGAAACTATTGATAAGTTTCACGGCAAACTTTCTTTTTTTTTTATTTTTCCCAAGAATGTAAACAAGCATAAAGCGAAACAGTACTTCAATATGTTTGGCAACTCAAGAAAATATATTTCTCAAAAAAGTGATCGACAGTGCAAAATTGCAAATGAACTAAATGCGAATATTGTACCCTCTGTCTTTGTTCTAGATTCCTCAGGAACTACAATATATGCAGGAGCATTAGATAATAAAGATATGTCTGTGGTGATTTCGAAAAATAGTAGTTATGACAAACTTGTTGACCAAGCTATTGATCAATATTTGAAAGGAGAAGTAATTAGCGTATCATATAAAAAGCCAGTAGGATGCGTATTCAGATAGCAATTTTTTTATTGATTTTTTATATAAATAAAGTTTCATGTCAACATCAAGTGACACCAGACTTTAAAGAAGTTATGCCTATCTTTTCGAGTAAGTGTGGACGATGTCACAATGCTTCTATAAGTGCGCCCTTTAATTTACTATCTTATAAGAATATCGTTTCTAAAGCTCCTATGATTAAAAAGGTGATAGCGGAGAACATAATGCCACCCGTGATTATTGACACTGCTTTTAGGATGTTTGATAATGTTATCTCACTTACTGCTGATGAAAGAAAGCTAATCGTTAGCTGGATAGATGGTGGAATGAAAAATGAAGCTAACGTAAAAGTAAAGTCAGAAAGCATAAAGAGGTCTTTTTATAAACCTAACTTTGAAATTAATTTTGATGATAAATTGGTATTAGGTGGTGTAAATCGTGATCAGTATTTTTTTCAATTGACAGACATTAAATTAAAAGATACAGCATTCATAAGTAGGTATGACTATGTTATAAAGAACAAACATTTACATCATGCAGAAGTATTAGATATTCATAATCATGACTCTTTACCTTCAACGTTTAATTCTTTGACATCAGACTATGTTTTAAATGATAAAAGAATTTCTATCAATAGGTATTTATTGGGTTGGTTTCCGGGTTCTACAGGAGGGGTCTTTCCGAAGCAAACTGGAATAAAAATTTTTCCAGATAAACGCTATCAAAAAATATTGCATTATTCACCCACACTTGAAAAACATATAGATAAAAGCTATATAGCACTAAAGCTTACTAGCAAGAGGGATACCACTATCAGAGAAATTTTCGAATATGCCCTATATGGCACTAGAAGATATATTCAAGAAAATAGAGGGCTTCCTTTTTTAAAGGCAGAAGAGATAAAGGAGTTTTATTATGTAGATACATTAAATACAGATTTATCTGCTTTTGCAATATATTTTCATGCACATCATCTTTGTAGAAACATGAAAGCTTTTGCGATCACCCCCCAACAGGATACGATCAATCTTTTGAAAATTTATGATTGGAATTTTAATTGGCAGTTTACATATCGATTAGATAAATATCTAAAAATACCTAAAGGTAGTGCTATTCATTGCAAAGCTATTTATGACAACTCCTCATCTAATATCCATAATCCCAACATTCCATCAAAAGATGTAATGGCCTCTTTCTTTTCAGAGGATGAGATGTTGGAGTTTTTTATACTTTATCTCAATTACATAGAGGGTGATGAAAATAAAAAGATTGAGTATTATGAGTAGAAATGCTTTTTTCTTAATTGTTTTTATTTTTTTTTATAATCCTTACAAAATTTACGCTCAGCAGGTTTTTGAAGTAGTTAAGTTAGACTTCAGGTATGGATTAAATAATTCAGAGTTCGAGGGTGCTGGAGTTGGAATAGCGGATTTAAACAATGACGACCTTCAGGATATAGTATTTGTTTCTTATGATAGCCTATTTGTTTATGAAAATTTGGGAAGCTTTAATTTCAAAGTAGTTTTTTCATTGAAAATAAATTCACTATCCCACTCCGTTACAATTTTTGATATTAATAGAGATAAAAAAAAGGACATCATTGTAACTAATAATATATCGGAAGAAACAAAGAATAAAAGCGCAGTTCAGTTTTTCAAAAACAAAGGGAATATGATTTTTGAAAATAGCAATTCAGTTTTTTTTGGTCCAATTGAAAATGTTAGTCATTGTTATTTGGGTGTTTTACAACCAGACTCAGATAGTTTGATTTTTGTTTTACCTAAATGGAGAGCATTTCAAGGCATTGGCATACAATCTAATAATTTTTTAGTTGATTGTCATAATTTGAGACCATCTAATTTTGAAGATATAATAACAGTTCGTGGTGTTTTGAACGATACAATACAAGATATTGGATTTTCAAATTCTAGCTATTATAATTATTCTAGTTTTATTTCAGATTTAGATTACGATGGGTATATTGATTTGTTTTTAACTTCTGATTTTAATGTGCCAGATCTTTTATATACTAACCAATTGAAACTGCACAACAAGTTTAATTTTAAGAACTCAAGTTATTATTCTATGGGAGTAGACATAGCAGATGTAAACAATGATTTTTTGAAAGATGTTCTTGTGACAGATATGCGCCCTGAAAACAACTATCAAAGCAAAACGTTCGTGTTTGAAAAGCAATTTAACTGGCAGAATTTACAAAGTGATTGTGATAGTATATTTAATAAACAACAGACCAGAAATACGTTGAATCTTGGTTTATTTGACAAACAATTTCTAGAAGTTGGCCAACTTTCCGAAATAGATGCTACTGGTTGGAGTTGGTCAATTTTAGCCGAAGACTTTAATAATGATGGATTTAAAGATGTTTTTATTACAAACGGAAATGATGATGAACACAACTTTGAATTTGACAATCCATATTATAGTTCATTAAATTCCGCAGATAAAATAGTGATTTATGACTCACTATCAAGATACTATAAATCTTACTACAAAAATCATCTTTTTTTAAATTCACATGAAAATTCTTTTGTCAAGAATCTACAATTCTGTGAAGAATCTGATATAATTTTTAATTCAAGAGGGGCTGCTGTAGGTGATTTAGATAATGATGGTAAAATAGACTTGGTTTTAAGTAATTTCAAACAAAATGCAACTGTATTAAAAAACATAACACCCAAATCAAATTATTTTAGAGTTTTGTTTGAAGAGGATCAACTTGTTAGTCTTCATGCTCATGTTTATATTTTTACTGGTGATGAAAAGCAAACCAAAGAATATTATCCTTTTAGGGGTTTTAGATCTACAAGTGAGGAAATTATTCACTTTGGAGTCGGGAGTCATAATATGATTGATTCATTAGTTATTCAATGGAGAGATGGAGTAGTTAATAAATACTATAAACTAAATTCAAATCAAATTTTTAAAATATCAAAACGAAAGTCAAAATCCGAATTCAAAGTTCATGACTTTTTTAGAGCAGATACAACTTTGTTTATGTCTAGTTTAATTAATTTCTCACATACCGAAAACGAATTTGAAGACTTTAGTGTAGATCCTCTTCTTCCTAATAAATATTCTAGAAATGGTCCAGGTATTTGTATCGATGATTTTGATAATGATGGGAAAATGGATGTCTTGTTTGGGAATGCTATGAATCAGTTTCCTGCTATCTATAAGCTCTCAAAAGACAGCTTTATCCTTGACCAAAGATTATCTGCTAATTCTTCAGATAATATGGGCGTTGCTTATCATACTGGGCAGTTTATAATACCCCCTGGAGGATATGAAAAGGCAGATGGTGAGTTAAAAGGAATGCCAATCAGTGATAAAAAATTCGATGTAATTAATACAATAAAAACTAGTTCTTCTTGTGTTGCTATTGCTGATTTTAATGGTGATGGCAAAGATGAAATTTTCATAGGCGGTAGAGTAAATAGCCATAACTATCCAAAACAACCAACATCTTATTTGTTTGCGGAAATAGATGGTGAACTCAAAGATGTCACGCCATCTGATTTAAAACATATAGGTATGGTAACTTCTGCGATTTGGACTGATTTTGATAACGATGAAGCCATAGATTTGGTAATTGTAGGTGAGTATATGAGAGTAGAGTTTTTTAAAAATGTAAATGGGAAGTTAAAACGATATACAGATAATATTGATTTTGGTCAAAAGATGGACGGTTTTTGGAATAGCATTTTGGGTGCTGATGTCAATAATGATGGATTGATGGATTATATTGTAGGAAATCTAGGTATGAATACCAGATATAAACCAACACAACTTTCACCGCTTAGAATGTTTGCAAATGATTTTGACAGCAATGGTTCTGAAGATGTGATTTGCACTTTTGATGAAGATGGGAAGAGCTTTCCTATGAAGCAATTGATAGCCTATAAGGCACGTATAAATGGACTAGCAAAAAAATACAATAAAGTATCTGATTTTGCAAACGCTACGTTTTATGATTTGTTTTCACCAGATAAATACAAGGATATGTTGCAGTTTTCTGCTCATGAGTCGCGGTCTGGAGTTTTAATAAACAAAGGAAACAATAAGTTTGAGTTTCAACCCTTACCTATTGAGGCACAGTTTTCGCCTATTTATGGAATTTATAGCGAAGATTTTAATGGAGATGGATTATTGGATATAGCTACAATAGGAAATTTCCATCATGCTGAAATTGAGCGTGGATCATATACGGCATCAAACGGATGGATACTTTTAGGCAAGGGTGATGGCAAATTTCAAACCCTTATAAATAGCCCGTCAAATTTTGAAGTACGCGGGGAGGGAAGAGCATTAGCTCCCATCGAGGTTAATGGCAAGTTGTTTCTGATAGCTACTCAAAACAATGATAAGGCGAAGGCATTTAAATTGAATGGAGAATATGAGATAGAAACTATGCCTCAAAATAAAAAGTATGCCTTAATAGAATTGAAGAACGGACAAAAGCGAAAACAAGAATTTTATAATGGAGCTGGATATTTGAGTAACTATCGTTCTGTGATTTTGAGAAATAGTAAAGTCAGCAAAATTACTTTTTACTAATTAAGGTTTTGACTTTATCGCCTCAATATTATTAATAAGTTTTCCTGCTATTTTTTCTCCTAAAAACATACCATCTATCAAAGCATTTTTGTAATGAATACCTCCGTAAAATCTACTATCCGAAACTTCTAGAGCTGCATTTTTGAAAGAACTAAAAGTACGGCTTGGTATACCGTAAGCAACAAGAGTATTGTCTGTAAATTGAAAGTTTTTACCCAAAATAAATTCCAAAACTAGAGCTGCAGACATAGAGCATGTGCTATGCCCACTTGGATACTCAGGAAAGGGCGGTGTGACGATAATAGGCATCCAATTTTTATCAATATGTTGGCGTATGTAAGTTACGGGTCTTGTTACTTCTGTTTTATACTTCCAATACCATACGGCTATTTTGCTATCTTCTAATACCATACTCACCCATGTGAAAGCTTTGCAGGTTGTGAGTAAATCTGCATTTGACTTTTCTACGGCTATTTTCGTGATATTAATCCAATGCGATGGAGGACTCATATTTCTTCTAGGTGTAGGAACGTGACCAACAAAAGTGTTTTGATCAGGATTGTCATCCCAAAAAATCGCGATTTCTTTTTCTTCTTTACTCAAGATTTTGCTTTTAGCATACACCTCATTTACTTGATTAAAAAAAGTGGAGTTTGTATCTTTAGAATACAAAGCTAATTCTGGGTTTAAAAATTGACTACAAGAATCTAAAATTGTAGTTTTTAATGAACCCCAGTGAGGTTCTAATGGCTCTCTATACTCAGGAGGCGTAGGCTTCCAAAAGGGGTCTTCTTTTTTTACGATATAATATGGTTTGGCTTTTGTCAATTTATAAGCATCGTCACTTGCCCATGCCAATACTTTTTGTGCTATCATCACGCCTAACTGCTTTGATCTTTTGATTTCTGATGTCTTTTTAGAAATATAGAATTCTTTAGTTTTTTCTTGATAAAACATTTCGCATTCATCAGGTCTATAACATAATTCTTTAGCGATTAAAAACATAGCTTCATTTATGGCTATGTATTCTGAAAATGATTTAGGAGAAGTACATAATATATTTACATGACTAATTTCGTTTAAACTAGGTAAGTCGGAATACTTTTTGTGATTTTCTAGAATCAAATATGGAGCTATATTGATATACATAAAAGCTCTAGATGCCAATACTGGACTAAAACCATCTTTTATCATGATGTCTGACACTTTTGAGTTCCAGTCAGTGATTATATTACCGCTGGCGCTAAAGTTTAGCATCCACCATAAAAGGAGAATACTTGCATTTTTTAGGTCAATAAAACTATTTAGCATATTGCTTTATAAAATCTTTGTCGGTTAGCTCTATTAAAAAAGCTACTAATTGCTTTTTTTCTTGTTCGTTAAGCCCAAGCTTTAGAGTTTGTCCAGCACCTTGTAAGAGAGCAGCGTCAATATTTGTGTTGAAGGTAGTTTGTTCATTATAGAAATTTACTACATCATATAGGGTTGCGAATCGCCCATCGTGCATATATGGACCAGAGTACTGAACGTTTTTTATACTAGGTACTTTTACATTTTTATCAAACCCTAAAAGGCCATTATTGGTGATTTTATCTCCTCCCCAAGCCAAAGAAGTGTGACACTGATAGCATGTTTTCATTGCATTAAAAACCTTCTCTCCATATTTATTAGAATAATATCTCATTATAGCCGTATCAGGCAAATCAATTAAATTTTTCTCTCTGAGTTCTATCTCAACTGCCGTTTTAAAAGAAACAATTGATCTTACATACTGCCCCAATGCTTTGGAAATAATGGAAGCATCATACTCTTTTTGCACACCACTATTTTCAAGTAATGTCAAATAACTTTTGTTTGTATTTAATTTTTCAATTACCGTCTTTTCATTAAAATCAAAAATGGCTTTATCCATCAAATGCGATTTCAAAAAATTTTCGAGGCTTGACTCCTTCGCTTCTAAGCCAAAAAAATTATGAAATTGGAGATTAGTTAAAGTTGGAGTATTGACAAAGGTGGGTTTGCCTTTATAGTTTTGTGAAAATCGAACACTGTCAGCAAAATTGTGTTTAGGATTGTGACAAGAAACACAACTATAATTAGTGGTAGAGGATAAAATATCATCTCTTAGAAGTCGACCTCCTATTTCAAACAAATGCTTATTGGGTTTGTTGTCTGATGGAAATTGCAGCTGGATAAATTCATATTTTAACTCATCATCATACCACTCAAACCGATTCATCTCTTTCTCATAAAGAAAAGCGCTATTTAGCGTTTTTGTTTGGATATTATTTTTGGCGCAACCAATCAAAACAGCCAAGAGTAATACAATGATATAGGACTTCTTCATTAGCTTAGTTTTCTCAAATCTAAAATTTAAAAATTGACCCGCAAAATTTTATAATTTCAGAATTAAATCAAGAAAGCATTTAGGCGCAATCTCCTATTGTGCACTTTTTTTAGACGGCTAATGTTTGTAATAATAGACAACTATTTTTTATATGCTAATAAGTACATGGCTGTATAGCCTTCTCAATCAGTGAGCTTTGAAAAAGTAATAGTTGAATTTGCATGACGGCACTATTGTTGGCAATATTTAAAGAAATAAAGTATATGAAAAAACTATTAATCTTACCATTTGTAATGAATATCTATGTTGTTGCGTTTTCTAAAGAATCAAAGCAAAATTGTATCAGCGAAAAAGGTAATAGTTCTGGAAGATCTAATTATTACAAAAATGATGAGTGGGCATTTCGTGTTGAAGCCATTATTGAACGGGAAGAGGGCATTAAAGATGCCTATTCTAAATTCCCACAATTGTCATCTCTAAATGTAACTGGAGTTTATTTAAACGATGTAAATGACTTTTGGCAAAGGTTTTACGCTTACATAACAGAAAACAAAAGTTTATTTACAAGACATTACACCATTTTAAAACTTAAATCTCTACATCATTTCAAACTAGAGGAGATTGAGTAGAGGGTGAGAAATTTCAGCGATGTTCAAAGCGTGAGACTGCTCAGTCGCGGACTTCTTCGAAGTGACGGTAGTGCCGAATCTCCAAGAATCCAATTACCCAACAATCAAATTATCAATTAATCGAACACCCGCTACCCAAGCAGCAATAAGTAGTGCAGAATTTTCAGTAATACCATTTAAAACAGGCAATAAATCGTTAGTTTTTCGCCATGCGATATATTCTATTTTTATATGAGAATTCTTTTGTAAAAAAACTTTACCTGCTTGTATAGCCTCATTTTCATTTTTTAAAGTTCCATTTTTAATATTTGTTTTGAGCATTAACAAACACGCATGTAAATCTTTTGCGGCATCTAGGCTTTCATTATCTAGTCGAGTATTTCGAGAGCTCATGGCTAGACCACTTTCCTCACGTTTTGTTGCGCAAATATGAAGTTGTACTTGAGACTTTGAAAGAGCTATCATTTTTTGTATAATTAATGCTTGTTGCAAATCTTTTTGACCCATAAACAGGTGATCAGGTTTCACAATTTCTAAAAGGTGCGATACGATATGCGCCATACCATCAAAATGTCCAGGCCTAAATTCTCCTTCCAGAGTCTCTGCAAGAGCTCCAAAATCATACTTTTTTGCAATAACGTTTCCATTTGGGTACATTTCTTTCACCTCTGGAAGAAATAAAATATCGCAATGTTTTTGAGTCAATAAGTGTATATCTTGGTCTATAGTTACTGGATATTTTTGAAAATCTGAGGGGTCGTTGAACTGTGTAGGATTAATAAAAATACTACAAACGGATATTTTGCACTTCTTTTTTGATTGGTTAATTAACGATAAATGACCACTGTGGAGAGCTCCCATAGTAGGTACGAATCCAATCGAAAACCCTTTATTTTTAAGCTTAAACAATTGATTTTCAATTTGCTTTATCTCTTTTATAATCAACATAGAAAAAAGGCGATTTACACTAATTTAAATTAAGTTTGTAATAGTTCATATTTTTATTATTATCTTTGCACATTGGAAGTCTAAAAAGTTTCGTTTATAGATTTTAGGGCAATATATTATTTGTTATCAAAATAAAAGAGGAATGGAAAAAAAGAAAATCTTAATTGTGACCCATGAAATGGATCCTTATGTGAATTTGACAGAGGCTTCTAAAATAGCTAACACACTCCCAAAGTACATACAAGACCAGGGAATGGAGATAAGGGTTTTGATGCCAAAGTTTGGTCATATTAATGATAGAAGACATAGACTACACGAAGTCGTTAGATTGTCAGGAATCAATGTTATCATCAATGATGAGGACTATCCATTAGTAATAAAAGTAGCTTCTTTACCCGGAGCTCGCCTACAAGTTTATTTTTTAGATAACGAAGATTTCTTTAAGAGAAAAACGGTATTTGAAGACGAGGAAAACAACTTTTACGATGATAACTCAGACAGAATGATTTTCTTTTGTAAAGGGGTGATAGAAACAGTTAAAAAATTTGGCTGGGCTCCTGATATTATTCATTGTATGGGATGGATGACTAGTTTGGTGCCTCTTTTCTTAAAAACTACATACAAAAACGACCCAATTTTCGCAAATAGTAAAGTAATTTATACTGTAGGTAAAACAACATTTGATGTGAAACTTAAGTCTGGATTTGATACTCAAATTCAAATCAGCGATAACATCACTAGCAAGCATACAGAACTATTTAAAGAAGCTGATAATAACAGCTTGAATATAGGCGGATCAGAGTATGCTGATGCGTTAGTATTAGAGGAAAGCATAGATGAGAAAGTGACGAAACATGTAAAGAAAGCAAAAGCTAAGCCAATTCTAATGCTCAAAGTTTCTGAAGATAACAGTCCATTGTCGCAGCTC
>JBIKJU010000190.1:0-4379 GCA_044360745.1 Chitinophagales bacterium | reverse complement strand
CTAAAGGATTTTTAGATGAACATAATATTCCATCAAGTGTGTTTTATCATGATACACTTAAAAACAAGTTAAACTCAGCATTGGCTTTGAAATTTGGGAAAGACTTTCAGGCTAATGCGTTTATAAATTTCCAACTTTATTTTAATAACAATGTTTTAAATGCTGAATCTGCACTTAAAGCATCTATTTATCAGTTCACTCGTGATTTCTTTCTAAAAGAGAATGACGTACTCAAAGTGGTAGATTTACGACTTTTATCAAACGAGACAATTCCTTTAAAAGAAAAGGAAATTCTCCAAAATGGATACCTTGAAAAGCGATCAGGTGATATTCAAGTTTTTTTTAAATCAGCTATTTTAGAGGAGTTTCCTAAAGGAACTACTCATGGTACTGGCTATAACTATGATACGCATATTCCGTTGCTTTGGTATGGATGGGGAATAAAACCGCAACTCTTGTCTTCACCTACTTACATGACTGATATTGCTCCTACTTTAGCTAATTTATTGAAAATACAAGAACCAAGTGGTTCAGTAGGTAAAGCTATAGAAGCTATTTGTAATAAACGAAAATAAAAATTATGTTACTGTTTTATCTAATAGTCCCTTGGATTTATTTGCTTTCATATCTGCCCTTATCTATTCTGTATAGATTTGCAGACGTACTTAGTTTTGTACTTTCAGAAATATTGAAATATAGAAGAAAAGTAGTAGAGCAAAATATCCGAAATTCATTTCCTCAAAAATCTGAAAAGGAAATTAAAAAAATAGCAAGAGAAAGTTACACTCACCTTGCAGATAGAATAGTGGAAAACATAAAATGCTTTACTATCACAAAGCAAGAAATAAATAAGCGTGTAAAGGTCAAAAATATTGAAATTCTTCATGAATGGGCACGTCTACAAAAGCCAGCAGCCGTTGTGCTTGGGCACATTGGTTCTTGGGAATTTGCAACTTATAAAGCCTGTGATATACTTGATGGGTATTATCATTGTGTTGGGATTGTAAGTTTTCTAACAAATAAGCGCTTTAATAATCTAATCCAGCGAACTAGAAGTAAAATGGGTATGCGACTTATAGGTATGCAGTACGCTTCCGAATTTTATAAAGAAAAAATGGAGAATTTATCGGCTGTATTTTTTATAGCTGATCAATCTCCTTCAAATCCACAAAATGCTTACTGGACTTCATTTTTGAATCAAGATACACCATTTTTTTTAGGTGCTGAAAGATATGCACGACTACACAATTGTGGTGTAATGTATGTAGAAATAGTGCAAACTAAGCGTGGTTATTATGATATAGAACTTTATAAAATTTGTGACTCTCCCACAGAGATGAAAGAAAATACAATTACAGATAGATTTACGGTATTGTTAGAAAACACTCTAAATAAAAACCCGTCAGATTGGCTTTGGAGCCATAAACGATGGAAGCATACTAGAAAGTAGCAATTTACCTTTCAGGCTTTAAAAATACCTTCTGTCCAGCAGAATTTAGATAATATTTGCCGTTTTTAGGAGAAGTGTAAACTGCTTGACCTGATGGTCCTTTCATGCTCCTATCTACTGGATCTTTTCCTTTTTCATTTTCTTTTGTTGGGAGTAGTGATATTTTTTCCTTGGGTGCTTCATCTTTTTCTATTTCAGTTGTTTTTTTCTCTTTGGTTTTTTTAGACTCTGCCTTTTCATTATCTACAAAGTCCTCATCTACATCTTTATTTTTTTTACCTTTTTTCGGTTTTTCTTCTTTTGAGTTTTCTGTATCTTTTTCTTTCTTTTCTTTTGGCGCTTTAGGTGATTCTTCAGTTATTTTTTCTTTCTTTTTAGTTTTTTTGGAGTCGCTTATCTCATTATCTTTAGGAGAAATTTCGTTTTTCTCTTTTTTTTCTTTTTTCGGTTTTTTCTCATCATTGGCAGTATTATCAATTGATTTCTCTTTATTTTCAGTATTATCCTTAACCTTTTTTTCTTTCTTAGGTTTAGGCTCTTCTATAGTAGTTTCTTTTTCAGGTTTTTGCTTTTTTTCTTTTTTAGGCTTTTCAAAAGCTGGATTATCAGTAGCTTCTTGAGCCAAAAGATTAGTTAAAGAAAATACTATAACTATCAACAAAAAAAATCTATTCATAAAATATAGTTTATATACTAAAGTTAATATTTTTCATTTAAGTTTTAAACTTATAAAATTCTACATTAAGTTACAATAAAGTATATATTTATGCCAAAAATATTGATATGCTTTTAAAAGGAAAAGTAGCAATAGTAACAGGTGGAACTAGAGGTATAGGTTTAGCTATTCTAAACAAATTTGTAGCTGAAGGGGCTCAAGTTGCTTTTACCTATATGAGCAGTAAAGAAAAGGCGAATGAGCTTGAAAAAAGCTTAAGTACAAATGAGCAAAAAGTAATCGGATATCAATCTGACGCTTCTTCATATGAGGCTTCTGAGTCATTCATAAATGATGTTGTTAATAATTTTGGTAAAATAGATATCATAGTTAATAATGCTGGTATAACAAGAGATAATTTATTGTTGCGAATGAGTGAGCAGCAGTTTGATGAAGTGATAGATGCCAACCTTAAATCGGTCTTTAATTTATCTAAGCATGTATCTCGTTTTATGCTTAAGCAAAAATCGGGTTCAATTATTAATTTAAGTTCTATCGTTGGCATTCAAGGTCAAGCAGGTCAAGCTAACTATGCTGCATCAAAAGCTGGAATTATTGGCTTTACAAAATCTATAGCAGATGAGTTTGCCTCTAGAAATATTAGATCAAATGTGATAGCCCCCGGTTTTATAGACACAGACATGACTCATGTTTTGGATGAAGAAATTAAAAAAAATATTCTTGCTCGTATACCTATGCAGCGAATGGGTACTGGGGAGGAAGTAGCTAAAGTTGCTTTATTTTTAGCTAGTGATTTATCTTCTTATGTCAATGGACAAGTTATTAGTGTTTGTGGAGGTATGGTACGTTAATCAATTTTTAAATTAGATGTTGAATTCAGCTTTGTCTTTTGAATATTCTTTGTGGTGGTTACCTGTTTTTGCTTTAGTTGCTATTTTATACGCATATTTGTTGTACAAACGTGATTTAAAACAAGTAGAGTCACCTTTGTATAAATATGCAAAATTTTTAGCAACATTTCGTTTTTTATTGATTTTTTTCATTCTTGTATTGTTGCTTAATCCGTTTTTAAAAACTAAGAAAATAATTACTCAAAAGCCAATTATAGTCATGATGGCTGATAATAGCGAATCTGTAAAAAATGGGTTTAAAATTAAAAATGACACTGCAATATTTATTTCAGCTTTTAATAAATTATCAGAAAAGCTTAGCTCAAAGTATGATGTGCGTTTATACACGCTTGGGGAGACATTAAAACAAGAATCGCTTAACTCATTCACCGCTAAGTCTACTAATTTTTCAGAGGCTTTTGAATCTCTCAATGATGCGTTTTATAATCAAAATTTAGGAGCAGTAATCTTAGCTTCTGATGGCATATTTAATCAAGGTATCAATCCACTTTATACAACAGAAAACTCATCCTATAAGATCTTCACATTGGCATTAGGAGATACTACAGTTCCGAAAGATGCTAGAGTAGAGAATGTTTATTTCAATAAAATAACTTATCTCAACGATCTATTTTCGATTAAAGCAGATATTGTTGTTACAAACTTTTTGGGAGCTAATCTATCTGTATCCCTTATTGATGCTAGCAATGGACAGCGAAAAGTAATATCTACTCGAAATATTTCTGTTAATAGCCAACGATTTAATCAAAGTATTGACTTTATTGCTGAATCTACAAAACCTGGAGTTGCTCACTATATCATCAGTATTGCTCCATTAGGTGGCGAAGCCACATTGGCAAATAATGTAAAAGATATTTATGTAGAAGTCTTAGATGGTAGACAAAAAGTATTATTGGTTGCAGCATCTCCTCATCCTGATATTGCAGCTTTGAAATCAGCTATCGAAAACAATAAAAACTATAAATTGGAAGTGAGTTTTATTGATGATTTTTCCGCAAAGTTTAATGATTAC
Source organism: Chitinophagales bacterium (assembly GCA_044360745.1). Classification (GTDB taxonomy): domain Bacteria; phylum Bacteroidota; class Bacteroidia; order Chitinophagales; family LD1; genus CALAYL01. The sequence goes on along the minus strand of JBIKJU010000190.1, from coordinate 330 downwards.
AGTCTTGTTATACTTCATCAATTGCCTGCTAAATTCAATAGTGCAGATGCATTTTTCACTCAATTAGCTTCCTCTCAAAAATCAGTCTTCTTTATTTCGGGTACAGCATTGCAGCTCCCCAATTTTAATAAGGTACAAAATACGATTAATATTGTTGCTAATCCTAATAAATTTAATGATGTATCTACTTTTTATAATCAAGATTTTAGTTTATTTACGATTAGTGAACCCACATTAGAATCACTCAAAAAATGGCCACCATTAGTGACTTTCTTTGGTGAAATAAAATCCTCACCTGCCGCGTCTACTTTGTTTTATCAATCTATAAAT
>JBIKJU010000004.1:0-31238 GCA_044360745.1 Chitinophagales bacterium | reverse complement strand
AAAAAGAGAAGACCTTAGATCTGGCTCAAAAAAAATGGAAAAACATAAAAGCTAAGACGAATAGCGAACGAAAAACAAAACTCATTCGCTTTTTGATAGGTAAGGGATACAGCTTCGATTTAGCGAATGCTATTTCAAAACAAGTGAGTGATAAAATTTAGATTAGATATATTTTTGAAACTTCTCCTCCCAATGCTCTTCCGTTATTGATACTTCTATTCGTTTTATAGATGCTGTATGGCCAGTCAATATTTTTACATCTTTTTTAGATACCCCAAAAAATGAAGATAAATATGCAATAAGATAGTCATTAGCTTTTCCATCTATCGGTGGCGCTTTTATCTTTACCCTATAGTTTCCATCTTCCATTTTTTCTATAGTGTCAATTCTGGAATTTGGTTTAACTTTGATCGTTATTATCATTCAACATAAGTATTGAATTGAAATCAACTTTTACGATATTGTTATCTGCCTTTTGTCTTTTCGCAAAAGCACAATGGTTTTTTGATACTTCAGGAGGAAGCATTCCCGACAGTCATCCAATCGGAAAAGTTTTTGTACAGCCTATTTCATTATCTACTAATAAAATTGACAGCCTATTTGGATTATAAATGGTGATGATATATATCAGTCACAGTAGGGTACAAGATTTGGCGGTGTATCTCATAGCTCCTGATGCTACTACCATAGAGCTTACTAATGGCGCAGGTGGAGTCAATGGCCAACACTATGACTCCACTTTTTTTGCTATGAATGCACTTCGTACTACACTCATGAATCAAGCTCCTTTTCGTGATACCTTTTATCCAAGACAAAATATAGGTTTTGTAAATAATGGACAAAACCCAAATGGCACTTGGCGGTTGGTGGTGCAGGATGTGCTGGCTGGCGACTCGGGTGTAGTGAATTCAGGGGGACTTTTTTTCGATAACCAACCCCCTCGAGTATCTCAAATTCAAAATACCGGTTGTAATATGCTGAATGCAGGTGGGTGTGTATGTTCTGATAGCTTGGTTACGACAGATTGTTTGCTTTTGCCCGATATAATTATTTCTAAAAATTGGTTTACAGATTCTGCGCTTGGTATCGCTCATTATGAGGAGTTTGCCGGCTCATTCAATATCTCGAATATGCTAGCGAATATAGGAGAAGGACCATTAGAGTTTATCGGAACAGGTCGGTGGTTTTGTGGTGATAGTATGGTAGCAGGCAACCAACTATGCCCCAATGGCAACTATGCAAGACAACAATTGAAACAACGTGTTTATATCAAAAACAGATTCGGCTTTTTCGATTATGTTGATACTATAGTGGGCTATATGGGGTTTCATGCAGAGCTAGGACATAATCATTTGCATATAGATGACATCACCCAAAACACACTTCGAATAAAAGGGCCAGAGGCCGATCCTCGGTTATGGCCAATTGTAGCAAAGGGAACAAAAGTTTCTTTTGCGCTTTATGACTATGTGCGCTGTGGCACTTTTGAGGCTTGCCAATGGGACGCTGCTTTAATCACATCATCTGATTTGCCAAATGCTGGCTTGGGCAATAACTATGGCGCAACCAACCTTTCTATACAGGGTATTTCAGTGGGCTTTGCAGATTTGTATGAGTATAATCTTTTAGGACAAAATGTTGATTTGGATAGCACAGTTTGCAATGGTGACTACTATCTAGTAGGCGAATTTGATCCTAAAAATACTTTTGTAGATAAGCAAAAACAAAACAACGCCATCTATGGAAAAATCACCTTGACCAAACAGCAGGAAAATTGTTGTAAAGCGAATTTCAAGATAGATACTATAGATTTAGCAACCAATACTTTTCGATTTGTGGATTTGAGCGAAGCGCTCCCTCAGCAGTGGCAGTGGGATTTTGGCGATGGTAATATAAGTATTGATCAGTTTCCCATTCATAGTTTTTCTAATGGGGGGCTATGGAACGTTTCGCTTTCTACAGCTACTCGGCAAGGTTGTCAAGCACAGGCCTCTAAAACAATAAGAACCACAGTAGGTATTGAGCAGCAATCTTCATTAGTAGAATTGGCTGTTTACCCAAATCCGAGCTCAGAAAAAATGTATATCGACTTGAAAAGCAATGAAAAAGCGGAGTTGAGTTTGTTTGATATGCAAGGAAAACAACTTTGGTCTGCTAGCCACGAAGGCTTTGAAACAAAATTTAGCATTTCAATTGCAAATGCTGGTGTATATTTACTTTCTGTAAAATCAACTACATATCACAAACAAATCAAGCTTTTAAAAGTAAAATAACAATGGAAACACAAAGCAATCCTTTAGCCTTAGAAATATATCAAGAAGAAACACCTAATCCTGAAAGTTGGAAATACAACACCAGTATACATTTGCTTCCAAACTATTATGTAGAATACAAAACTGCAGAGGAATGTACTACCTCAGATTTAGCAAAACGATTGTTTGAAATGCCATTTGTGAAAAGCGTTTTTATATCTAATAACTTTATCACCATTACCAAAAAGTCTGATTATGAATGGTATGAGATTAATCCAGAAATAAAAGACAGTATACGCACCTTTATCCTTAGTGGACAAAAAGTAGTGAGTGATGAGTTGCTAAATCGAGCAGCACCCACTGAAAATAAAGTAGCTGAAACAACAGAGGAAAAAATAAAAGAACTCTTAGAAAAGTATGTAAGGCCAGCAGTAGAAAGTGATGGAGGAGTAATAGAGTTTAGAGGATTTGACAATGGTGTGGTATCATTAGCGCTCAAAGGTTCGTGTAGCGGCTGTCCCTCTTCTCAAATGACTCTTAAAGGCGGAATAGAAGGTTTACTGAAGCGCATGGTACCAGAAGTGACAGAAGTGGTAGCGGTAGAGGAGTGATTAAAATCATATTTTGATTTTTACTTTTTTGTAGTAGTTTTAAATCATGGAAAATATTTCTTCTTTAGATCCCAGAGTAGAAAGACTAGGTGGAGTCGGACAGCAACAACTAGACACAGATGCTGACACACACTGGGTTACTTGGGAAATGTTTCATCAGGAAAAAAAAGGGAAACAAGTAATACATGTGGGTGTAGTCCACGCGCCATCAGCAGAGATGGCTCTTGTGTTTGCAAAAGAAACCTTTGGGCGAAGAGGAAAAACGACCAACCTATGGGCAGTTAAGACCTCAGATGTGTTTACATTTAGACCAGAAGAAGAAGAGATTTTTGATACTACATCCGAAAAAGTACATCGAGAACCTGGCTTCTACAAAGTACGCGATAGAATAGAAGCGTTTAGGACGAAAAATAACTTAGTTTAGCAGCAGCTATACTGCACCTTTCCTTTTCCATTTTAATTTTCGACATGAAACAGCACCTTCTTTTTTTGCTCTGTATTCAGAGTATATATACCTTTTCAAAAACAGTACCACCATTCAAAGACCTTAACCAGCCTATAGCTCCAGATTATGCTGAAGCGAGAAATTGGAGTGCTTTGCCTTTTCGCAAAGATGCCGCAGACATGTATCCAAAGGAGGAAGGTTGGGTCAGCGATTCTCTAAAAGATGTGGATGTGTTTTATGTATATCCTACCTTATATTCAAAAGGGAAAACTTGGAATGCAGACATTTCAAACAACAACCTAAACAACCGAATAGATAAATATCCTGTAAAATACCAAGCATCTGTATTTAATGCAGTGGGCAGAGTATATGCGCCAAGATACAGACAAGCCATAATAGCCAGCTATTTTGATACTACTGGAAGCGGTAAAAAAGCACTTGATTTTGCCTATGAAGATATTAAACGAGCCTTTGAATATTATTTAAAGTATTATAACAACGGACGACCCATTATCATAGCATCGCATAGTCAGGGCACTACACATTGTCGGAGACTTTTAAAAGACTATTTTGATACGCCAGCTATGAAAGCAAAGCTAGTTTGTGCTTATGTAGTAGGCTACGAAATATACAAAGAAGATTATACGATTTTAACGCCATGTAAAAACGCTACCGAAACTAATTGCTATCTTACTTGGTCTACTTTTAGAGATGGATACCAACACGAAGGCAAATTAAAGTTTTATGGAAATGTATGCATAAATCCTATTTCTTGGAGTATAGATACAACCGTAGCAGTGTCTAGTAGTGGCATTTTACTAAATGTAAATAGAAAGAAAAAATTCACAACTACAGCCTACATAAAGAAAGAATATCTGTCAGTAAAGACAAACATGCTATTCATGAAAAAAGCAGATATCTTACATACGGTAGACTTCAATTTGTTTTGGTTTGATATAAGGAAAAATGTGGCAGAAAGGGTGAAGGTGTATTTGAAGAAAGATAATTAAAAGTTAAGCTATTTTGAGAAGGACAAACTCAAAGTTATAGCTATAAAAACAGTATGAGTAAAATAAAAGCATAGACCTTTGTGGCATCTCAACAAAGCTGAGATTTTTCTAGCATAAAAAAGTTTTTACTTTTGATATAAGTCTAGGAAGAAAATTAGGATTGGCTGGGTGAAAAAGCCTGTCGAAGACAATAAATATGAATAAACAATACTTTTGTTTAATTGTAAAAACGCTTTTTATTTCATAAGTTTGTACACTTAAGATAATGTGTTAATGTCAAAAGCAATAAAAAATACTGCAGTAATAGACCTATTCTGTGGAATTGGCGGTTTGTCGCACGGTTTTGCAAATGTGATTCGTGTAAGAGCTAAACTTGATGGGGATTGTGATACAAATACAATATTTACAATCAATTTTGAAATTACTGATTCTAATGGTAATCTAGTAGAACTACCTTTTTCTGAGACTGTATCAGATGTTTCTGCTTCTGTGTTGCGTTATGATAGAACTTACTTGGGTTTTCAAAAAGAAGGGAAGTATAAAATATGTGTATGGATTGAAAGGGAAGGAATGAATTGTAAGTCAGCAAAGGTTTGTTGTGAATTTTATGTAAAGGAGACTAAAGAAAAAAAACCGGATTGCTGTAAACCGATTGGGAAGAGTGAAAAGGACTTACCATTTAATAATGGCAAATCCAAGATGCGCACACGTTTACTGATTGTAAATACATTTCTTTTACCGTATAGCAGCATTAGTGCCAAAACTAAGTTCTACAAAAAAATTGGTAGCAAATGGAAAGCAAGAAAAGCGAGCCGTATATCTGTGGCAATAGCTGGCGATTACCATCAACTTTATTGTAATGGTCCAAACAAAATTGTAAACACAGGGATAAAAGAGAGGTATAACAAAAAGGAAGTGCTATTACTTAAATATACTGGCATACTAATCTTTATTAAAAAGGATAAAATGACATCTGCTCACAACATGAGTGGCTATAGTTTAGGTGACAACATCAGAAAAATAGTAAGCTGCTAATGAAACGTAGTATATTTTTTGCTTTGATAGTCTTTACTATTTACGGTTGCTCTGACAGAGAACATCTGCCAGCTCCAGAATTTTTGCTCTCTTTTAACTCCTCAATTGGGAATTATTCAGAGAAAACTATAATGCAGTTAGGCAACAACAACAGCTATAAACTAAAGCCTGCTTATTTTAGTGCATCAACAGTTGGCAATGATTCCATAAAGTTGATTTTTAAGAGTATTTTGATTGACGAAAATGAAAATTTGTTTGCTGACTTATCATTGTCTAATGTATATCACAAAAATCAAGTTGACTCTACAGAAGGTGGCTGGATTTTAAAAAATGATTCTGACTTTGAATCTATTTTCTCCTTAGGAAATAAGGATATAAATAAAGTAAGATTTAACCTTCAAAAAGATGGTAAATACTACCAACTTGTTCCAGCCATAACAAGTATTTCAAGCAGTGAATTCGTTATTGAAAATGTTTTTAGTAGTGTAAATTGGTTAATTCTTGCTTCACAAGGTTTTTTACCAAGCGGTAGTTACAGAAAAACCATTGTGAAATTTAACTTTAATACTAAGTTGTATAACGCTCAAACAAATGATACAATAACGTTGACAAATGGTCAATTCCAAGGTCTATTTGTCGATAGATAATTTTCGTGAGCATTGCACTTGTGTAAATAGATAGTATTTTGACAAGGTCTTAAAGGGAAGTTTTCAATGGCGACATGACAGCTCCCTTTGGCATTTAGAAAACCCCCATCTGCTGACAGACTTTTCGCAAATGCATTTAGAATTTTTCCGTTGTCGGACAGTGTTCTCTCCTTTAGCGCGAGTGTTTTTCACTCGTGTTTATGCTCGAAAAAGACAGTAGCAGGTGGAGATTTCTCGGTTATTCCTACCTCGAAATGAAGACGACAAGCTAAAATCATTACTCCACCTTTATCCTATATCGCTTACTACTGATATGATTAGGTAGCCACCCAGCTTTTATGGTATAATAGTAGGAGTACACTCCCGGTTTTAATCCTTCTATTTTTATGGATGAAGCATGTTGTTTTTGGTCAAAAAAATCAGTCGTCAAATTCCCTTCAGCTATATATTCTTTCACGGGTTTTCTTCCTTCAAAAAACTGAATACTTAGTACTGGCTCATACCCTGCATTTGGAATTGGAATTTTTCTAAAGCTGTGTTTAAGCTCATAATGTAAGTTGATACTATCATTAAAAGAAATGTTGTTGATTTTGTTTTGCTGTTCTATCCAAACGGGGCTATAAGTAACGAAAGTGTCGAACGAAAGTGTCGATAGCGTTCCGTGATTAGTTTCTATGTTATCAAAGCTCGTATCATACCAGTTTAGCACATAAAGCATCGGCTGACCTATCATTTCCTTTTCATTGTCCCACAAATCATATTGGCTTTTTCTGCCCATCGTATTACTTTGGCTTATACTATTGATGCCTGTGTAAAATTTAAATTTTGCAGCTTGCTGATAGTTGTTCATAAACAATACATTCCTTTCTCCTGCTTTATTAGCAATAGTTTTCGCCCAATCATCCCATCCGTGAAACTGAGTTTTTAGATGCCATTTTTTGGGTAAAAAATCTACCATCATATATAGATGCACAATCATCAAAAGCGGAAGTAAAACAATCGCATTCCACTTCACTATGCGCTTCCATTTTTCTGAATGTTCAAGACCTCTGTAGCTCATAGCTATCATCGGGAAGAGTGCAAGATTTGTCCAGTTGGCCTCCACTTTTCCTTTTATACTCATCATAGCAAAAAAACTAAATACCCCTACGGCTGTCCATTTCATAGCACGTTCGGTAGTATTTGTCGGACTCGTTTTGAAAAGTAAAAAGATAAATAACCAACCGAGAAGCGGACCAGTAAAAAATAACTGCCCCATTATATAATCTAACAGGTAGAATAGATTAAAAGATTCGCCAATGGAACGATCAAAAAAGTGATACTGTAGGGTCATAAATTCGTGGTCATATTGCCACCACAGGTGAGGTAAATAGGCTATAGCAGCCACTGACGCCACTGCATAAAGCCACCGCTTTTTCCACCATTGAGGGATAGCCAAAAGGCTAAAAAAGAGCAATAAAACGCCATGATATTTTGAATATAAAACAGCAGAAGTTGTTAAGCCAAGCAATATTGTTTTCCACCAAGCCTCTTTCTCTAGTTGCAGATGTAAGAGATAAAAAAACACAATAGAGAAAAACAGTAAAGGAGCATCTGGTACAGACATTATTCCACCTATTTGAAGTACTACTACCGAGAATATAAGCTGCCAAAACAAAACGAGATTAGAGGGCTGAATGATTTTTTCTAATAAGAAAATAGCGCCTACATTGGCGAGCACCACAGCTATGCGGACAAAGAATTCATGATGCCCAAAAAAAGTTCCTAATTTAATAAACAGCGCTATCATAGGGGGATGATCGAAATAGCCCCAGTCAAGCTGTTCTGACCATGCCCAATAGTAGGCCTCATCGTGAAAGAGTTCTGTGAATGCCGCCTTGATGGCTAACACCAAAAACCAAATCAAAAATCGATATCGAATAAGCCACTTCATGCCACTAAAAATAAAAAAAGCTACCAAAGAGTGATAGCTTTTTCTGTTTAAGGTATATTCTAGCTTAAGGCAAAGAATTTTTGAAGTTGTTGTAGTCTGTAATTTCTAAGGTAGGCGGAGGAGTACTGTTGCATCCTAACTCACTAGATTTAGTATTGATATTCGCTACTCTATTGTCTGGATTTGGGTGAGTACTCAAAAATGCAGGGGGTTGTTGACCTCCGCTATTCGCTATTTTTACAAAGAAGTCCTGTGCTCCATTAGCTCTATAGTGAGTTGGGCAAAGATAGGTGACAGATAGATTGTCGGCATCAGTTTCATCTGCTCTAGAAAATGTAAGATTAACAAGGCTAGCAGCAATTTGGGTAAGTTGATTTTGATTGTTGCCTAATACTACGTCTAAAAGGGTTTGTATTCCATACTGTTTTGTCATTTGCGTAGTAGAGTGGCGATTGTCTGCATGACCCATTTCATGACCAAGTACGCCAGCTAAAGAAGAGGCGTTATCTAAATATTTTACCAATCCTGTATAGATAAAAATATAACCACCGGGTGTACAAAATGCATTTTGAGTATTAGGGTCGTTGATGATAAAAAGTTTCCATTCAAACTCATCTTTATATCTCACTTTTCCACTATTGAGAATTGTATTTCTCATATTGTTGAGGTAAGCATATTGTGCTGGATATTGTGATTCTGGCAAGATTGGGAATTGCTGTGGATCGGCTAAAATTGGTTGAACGGTTTGTTGACAAGCATTTTATCATCTTCTATTGAAAAAAGATTCAAATCTCCTTTTTTGCAACTACTCAATCCTAACACGATTGAAAACAAAACCTATTTTTCTCATAATTATTATTTTAGTTTTTCATGAAACAAAATTGATGCAAAAGATAAAGAATTCTAACCGATTTGAGCCAATTTTTGTTTAATCATAGACACCAATACATCTATGGCCACATGATTTTCCCCACCTTGAGGGATGATGATGTCGGCATATCGTTTTGATGGCTCAATAAAAAGCTCGTGCATTTGTTTTACTACACTATATCTGTTCATCACATTTTTAGCAGTACGACCCCTCTCCTCCATATCGCGCTCTATTATACGCATCAGTCTATCATCAGAGTCTGCATCTACAAATACTTTAATATCGCATAAATCGCGAACAGCTTTATCCGTAAATAATAAAATACCCTCTACAAGAATAATGTGGCGAGGCGCTATTGTTTTAGTTTCTATTAGACGTGTAGAAGTCAAGTAGTCGTACATTGGCTCTTCTATGGTTTTTTCTGCTTTTAGCTGTTTGAGTTGTTTTACCAAAAGCTCAAATTCGATAGCGTTGGGGTGGTCAAAATTGATAGTTTTTCTTTCTTCTAGCGAGAGGTGGGCATTATCTCTGTAATAAGCATCTTGAGATATTACAGCTACTTCATTGCTAGAAAATGAATACATAATTTTTTTGACTACGGTGGTTTTGCCAGACCCAGATCCTCCTGTTATTCCTATGATTAAGATGCTCATTAGATGTTGAATAAGCCTCTAAAATAATTTTTTTTGGATTACTGTTTGTTTTGATTTTTTAAGGCATTATAAAGCACACGTTGGATATCTATTCTTATGCCCATATTGATAAGCTTTTGGTTGTTGGCATTTGGATAAATTCTATTAGATAAAAAGACTAGTGTGGTGTTGCTGTTAGGGTCGCTCCATACTGATGTTCCCGTAAATCCTGTATGCCCAAATGTAGATGGATGTGTGCCATCATAGCATGGACTTTTTTTGTTTTTGTCGGGTTCTGGCTTATCAAAACCTAATCCTCTCCTTGAGCGCTTATCATATTGAGCAGTAAATAAGTCTACCGTTTCTTCTTTTAGAAACCGATTACCATTGTACACCCCTTTGTTTAAAAGCATTTGCATGATTTGAGCTAAATCTAAAGCATTTGAGAAAAGTCCAGCATGGCCTGCCACTCCACCAATCATAGCCGCTCCGGGGTCATGCACAAATCCTCTTATGTTTTGTTTTCTAAATACATCATCGTTTTCAGTAGGCACTATCTTGTTTAGACCAAAACGAGATTTAGGATTATACAATGTACGATGAAGCCCCATTGGTTTGTAAAACGATTCGTTTAAATAGTTATCTAACTTTTTTCCTGTTTGTTCTTCTACTATTCGTTGTAAAATATAGAAATCAAAATCACTATATACAAAATTCGGGTTATCGACTACAGGAAAAGTCGTTATGATTTGCCAAATAGTGTCTGGATAATCATTTCGGATAAATAAATCTTCGGCTACTTGTATCGTAAATGGATGTTCAGGCTTATTGCTATAAAACGTCTGAAAGTTTGAGTCAATGGTTGAGGTATAAAAGTTTAGATAGGATTTTAAACCAGCATGATGGGTCAATATATCGGTAAGTTTAAGCTGACTAACGGTATTTCCTTTTGGAAGTGTAACATAATCACCTACTGTTTTTGATAGGTCAATTTTTCCTTCATCATACAGTTTCATGATGGCTAAAGTAGTCGCAGCTGTTTTAGTGATTGAAGCTACATCATAGAGGTCGGTTGATTTTACTTTTGTGCTTTCCTCGTATTTCAACGTACCGTAGCTTTTATTCCATACTAGTTGATTATCTTTTACAATCGCTACCTGGCAGCCAGGGTAGGCATTAGCGATTAATCCATTCAAAACAATTTCGTCAATTTCTCTCAAGTCCTCTGTTTTTAATCCAGCTTCTTCTGGTGAGCTTATTCGCATACGGAGTGTTTGATCTTTGGTAACTCCCAGACCTACTTTAAATCTATCAGATGCAGAAACAGGCAAACGACCACTCACTGTTATACCTCCGAGTATAGCATTAGCAGCCGCGAGTTGGGTGTTTGGGTTGTCTTCATATGCAACTACTACATTCTTGATGTCTTCAAAAAATTTTAGGCTATAAGGAGAACCGTAAACCACAACTATTGTCTTTGTTTGCTTTGCTATTTCTTTTATAAAATCTACGGTGGTTTGGCTTATTCCGTAGCGTTTAGAGGCGCTTCGCACCATACCGTGTAGCTCAAAAATCACAAGGTCGTTGTTTAAAATTGATGTTTTGTGTTGATTAAAAAGAGCTTCACTATCGGTGTCAAAAATGAAGTTTTGCGTTTCAAAATAGCTGCGTATGTATCGTTGAAAATCAGTTTCATTTTTGCTGTTGATGGTTACCGTAGCCATGCTTCTGAAATAGTTGCTGATGGGTAAAACTCCTGAATCAGCAGTAGCAAAAGTGATCGCCTTTTCGTAGAGTTGCTGAACGAGTTGTTTTGAATAACTTGAGTTTATTGTCTCTGTGAGATCTTGGGTTGAAAGAGGATGATACTCTTCTAGGCCGAGCAAATATTTAAAAGCTAAAATCTTTTTTACTTTTTCATCTAATACGGAAACAAAAATATCGCCACTTTGTATGGCTTTTTTTATTTGCGATTGTCCTTTTTCTGGATTTTCAGAATACTCCAAAACATCGTTGCCTGCTACGAAAGCGAGCGAATCTATATTTCGTCCTGGTACAGCTGTAGAGGCCCCTTTCATGTTTAGAGCATCTGTAAATACTAGGCCTTTAAAATTCATATTCTCTTTCAAAAGTACTGTTGTCACTTCTTTAGAGAGTGAGCCCGGAATTCCTGATTTATCTATTTGCGGCAAAGAAAGATGTGCGCTCATGGTGCTTCCAATTCCATTTGTAAAGAGCACTTTGAAAGGAAAAAGCTCAAGCATATCCATTTGTGATATCGACTTTTGTATCACAGGGATAGAGTGGTGTGAATCTTTGTCTGTGTCGCCATGGCCAGGGAAATGCTTAGCGCAAGCCAAAACTTTTTCGCTTTGCATACCAGCAGCATATTCTAAAGATTTGAGTGCTACTCGCATTTTATCTTCTCCAAAAGAGCGATCGCCAATCACAGGGTTTCGGGGATTATTATTGACATCGGCTACTGGTGCAAAGTTTACATTCACTCCCACTGCTCGGCACTGGCGACCAATCTCTCGCCCCATGTTGTAGATAATTCGACTATCTGAAATAGCACCTAAAGTGAGCTGACGGGGAAAAGTAGTAGTGCTATCTAATCGCATAGCTAAGCCCCACTCGCCATCGATTGCCACAAAAAGCTGAATTTTTGCTTGCTTTTGAAGTCGGTCTGTCCAGTAAGCTTGAGCTGTAGGGCTGCCCTTGAAAAACAGTAAACCTCCACACTTCCCCTCTTTTACCATGCGCTCTACATAATCCATGTTTTTGGAGGGGCCATCAGTGTAGCAAGCCAACATATAGCATTGTGCAATCTTTTCGTCTAACGAAAGGGAGTCCATTTTTTGGTTCACAAAAGCCATCAAACTTTCGTTTTTTTCCCAGTCTGAGAATGGCATTTTATAATCAGCTAAACTCTCAACTAGCAAACTTACTGGGTAATTCGTTTTGTGCGGAAAATATCGTGTTCTATGAAGGGTAGTAGAATAGTTTAAGCCAAATAAATAGCCCATATCCGACCATTGTAGCCAAAAAAACAATATGATCAATACTCCTTTTTTCATCTCAGCTTCAAATAAACAAAACCTTTGCCAAATTTAAAGTATAACGGAAAAAGAATTGGAGCTAGTGTTTAAGAAAACGATTTTATAGCTATGCTTATTAAATGATTTTAAGTATTTTAGCATTATAGAAATCATCAAACTCGTGAAAAATATTTTTTTGATTGCACTCGTTTTGGTTGGACACCTATTTACCCAATGTAAAAAGGAAAAACAAGTTGCGAGAAGAGTTTCCTGATTGGTGTAATGTTGTAGACATTTCTACTGCTTATGATCTTGTTTGTGGAAGCGATGGTAAAACATATCAAAATAGAGGGGTAGCTTCTTGTTTGAATGGAGTAACTTCATATACTAAAGGTGTTTGTAAATAAAGTCAAATGCGGAAACTCTATTTACTTACTTCCATTCCCCAAAATCTATATCATGCCAAAAGCCCGCTTTGTAAGGATAGCGTTCGAGGTATAATTTCTTTACTTGATTAAAAATGATGTGGCGTAGGTCTGCTGTGTTTCTGTTTTCGGTAGCCGAAACAAAAATGGCATGGCCTTTGGTTTTTTCCAACCAATAGTTTTCTAAATTTGAGATCATTTCTTTTTTAACTTCTAAAGGCAGAAACTCATCAAAGGTTTTTTGCTCGTATAAATCCATTTTATTAAAAACAAAAATCATGGGTTTGTCCTTTGTGCCTATGTCTTCTAGTATTTCCTGTACCACCCGCATTTGATCTTCAAAAGCAGGGTGCGAAATGTCTATGACATGAAGCAAGATATCAGCTTCTATAGCTTCGTCTAAAGTGGATTTAAAACTTTCGATGAGATGGGTAGGAAGCTTTCGAATAAAACCTACAGTGTCTGATAGCAAAAATGGCACGGCATTAAAAACCACCTTACGAACAGTAGTGTCGAGCGTAGCAAACAATTTATTTTCTGCAAAAACAGTTTCTTTGGCGAGTAGATTCATCAAAGTTGACTTGCCTACATTAGTGTATCCTACCAATGCTACACGGATCATTTCTGCTCTATTTTTTCTCCTAACCTCGTTTTGTTTGTCTATCTCTTTTAGCTTATCTTTAAGTTGACTAATTTTTTTCTCGGCTATTCGTCTATCAGTTTCTATTTCTTTTTCGCCTGCTCCTTTCATTCCTATCCCTCCCTTTATACGGTCATGGTGGCTCCACATCCCTTTTAGTCGAGGTAGCATGTATTGCATTTGAGCTAGGTCTACTTGTGTTTTGGCTTGTACGGTTCTGGCTCTTTGTGCAAAAATATCTAGAATTAATATAGATCGGTCTATCACCCTGCATTTTAGCTCTTTTTCCATGTTGCGCTGTTGTGAAGGAGAAAGCTCGTCATCTACAATAACGAGGTCTATGTTTTTAGCTAAAATAAAATTAGCAATTTCTTCTAGTTTCCCTTTGCCCACGTAGGTCTTGTGGTCTGGGTGAGCTAGGTTTTGAGTAAATCTTTTTAGGGTTTCAGCTCCTGCAGTGTGCGCCAAAAACTCCAGCTCATCCAAAAACTCTTTGGTCTGCTCTTCTGTTTGTGATTTGTTAGACACACCTACAAGAACGGCATTGAAAATGATCTTTTCGGTAGGGTTTTTTACTTCATGCATATATTACTAAACTATAACGTTGTATTTTAAATTTGACGTTATTAAAAAAAATTTGCCAATTTCTTTTTAATAATAAGATAGATTTACTATTTTAGATTTCTAGAATAAAAACCAAATATAATTAAATGAAGAAGAATCTATTTTTTGTCGCCATTTTCAGTTTTATTTTTACTGAAAATATTTATGCCCAGTCTACGCTAAATAATGGTCAACTTGATGATATATCAGAGTTTACGACCAAGTTTACAGTGCCGTTAGTAATGCCTGATGGGGTCAAGCTTTTTACAGATTTTTATGTTCCTAGAACAAGAGACTCCTTATCTGTAGACCTTTTAGGTTTTAAGATAGAGATGATTCCAAAGGGTTCACAAATCTTATTGTATGATACTTTGAATGGCCAACCAAACCCAAATCCATATCAGTTGCCAACAGTATTTACACGTACCCCTTATAATAAAGGAAGGCCAGATGAGTATGATGCGATTGGCTCTATCATGGCTATTTTGGGTTACAACTACATGTTGCAAGATATGCGCGGAAGGTACACTTCGGGTGGAATATATTTCCCGATGTATAGCGATAGCTGGAATAAAAATGGATACCACCCAAACTATTCACATATATTAGACCCTTATCCACTTTCAGATCCTAGAAATGGTAATAGACATGAAGATGGCTATAATTCAGTAAAGCAAATAGCCATCATTGACTCTGCTTATATAGCGCAATATGGCGACTCTTTAGCTAAAGCTGTATTTTTAACATACTATAAAGGCTACCAACACACTAACACCAGACTAAACAACGGAAGTATTGGGATGATAGGGGCGTCAGCTCTCGGCAACACACAACTTCAGTTAGCCTTAGCTCACAGAGTAATGGACTCTATACCACAGCTGAAATGTTTATTGCCAATAGTGGCAACTACAGAACATTATTTATCTACTGGATATAGCAATGGTGTTTTTAGAAATAGAATCGTGACGGGATGGCTTAAAGGTCAAATTTTTAGTGGTACAGATGATGACTTAAATGCTATAGACGAAGCTAGTGGGCCAGGATATAGAGATAATTCTATACACTCATCGTCAGACTATCTGCTTCCACAACCTTACACCGTAAATGGTGTAACTCGTATAGCACAAAAAAATAAATTTGAAGGGGCAAATATTTCAATCGACCACTTCTCTACTATTCGCTATCCATGGTACACACAGCCTGGCTATACCAACGACCCTATGAGTCCATCTGGCTACTATCCCAACTCATTGGGTAGAGCAGACATGGATGGAAGCGTAGCTCCAGTAGATGCCGATGGAGAAGCTGTAGATGGAGCAACACAGCTCCCAAGACCTAACTTAAACTATAGCCGATACACTAATTTACAGTGTGGAGTTTTACATCTCACTGGTTGGTGGGATATTTTTACTGATGGTCAAATCAGGACTCTCCAATTTGCGCAAGAAGCTGTGGCAGACTCATTTAAAAGACTTCAAAAAATTATTATTGGACCTTGGGCACATCAAACTATAGGCAGTAGGATCACCGGAGATAGAACTTATCCAGAAACAGTAAACGATCTTACTAAAATTGATCTTGGAAATGTAAACGTGAACAACGTACCAATAGGTCAATTGATAAGTTCAGATTTAGTAACATGGTTTAGATATAACCTTAACTATAACTCTGATCAAAAAATAGGAGAGCCTAAGTTTGTAATAAGAGCGGGTACACGTTGGCAAAACTTTTTACTTGGTAAACAAATCAGAATACCAGCTACTGATTTTATTGTACCATTCCCTCAGATGATTAACTTCTTGGCAGGCAAAGGCACCCTTAGCAATATAAACTATGCTGAAAGAGACAATCCCTCAGACACATCTGAAACTGTAAAATCCATTCCTCTTCCACTAAGCTTAGGCTCAAGCGGAGGTTTAGGATTTTCGGATTCTAT
The DNA here is from genome assembly GCA_044360745.1 of Chitinophagales bacterium. Taxonomy (GTDB): domain Bacteria; phylum Bacteroidota; class Bacteroidia; order Chitinophagales; family LD1; genus CALAYL01. The sequence goes on along the minus strand of JBIKJU010000004.1, from coordinate 15,160 downwards.
TCCTGCTTCTGGTATTCCTTATACAGACTTTAGGAATGATGTTCCTACATTTAGACTATATATAGCAGGTCCAGATGCCGCTGCGGATGCCGCTGCTGGTGTCACAGGAAATGAAAAAGTTGGTAACTATTGGGTAGGAACTAACCGCTTCCCTCCTTGCGAAAATATTCGTACTAAGCCTTACTACTTACATGCCGATGGATCTATAAACGAGAGCGCTCCTTCTGTGGATGAAGGATTTAGAGTATATGTTCACGATCCTAATGATCCCATTTTGACTGTTGGTGGATCAAACATGATAGTAAGATCACCTGATGGAACAAGAGACAGCCAAGGACAAATGGAGTGGACAGATCCAACCAATGCACCATATACCATGGATAGAGAAGGTGTTATTAAATTTACTAGTGAACCAGTTCAAGATTCTATCTCTATACTAGGTATCCCTCGCGTAAAACTTTTCGCCAAAACAAATCCTGCTGGAGTATTAGACAATCAACCAACCAACACAGATTGGATAGTGAGAATAGGTGACCAATTCCCAGATGGAAGAATTTACTATGTAACAGAAGCTGTAGTAGGAGCTAGAGCTAGAGCATATGCAAAAGCTATTATGGATGGTGTTGAGTCTCCACAAGACATAATCATACCTTACGAAAACATTATGTCTGGTCAAGTTTTAGACTATGATTTTGAAGGTTTACCAATCGGATATGCTTGGGGCAAAGGACATAAAGTAGTAGTGCTGATTAGTAGTTCTAGTTTTACTCGTTTTATGGTGAATCCTAACCTTCCATTAAACGATGGTGAGTTTTTCAGAAGAAATCCTGGTGATGGACAAACTTATATTTTTAACGGTGTAGAAATGACCCCTAGAATAGCCGTTCAGCGTGTTCACTTCTCTCCAGACCATCCTACTCAAATCATATTCCCGACTATAGACAATACCCTTGCTGGTTCTTGTGCTGAATACTCTGGTCCTACATCTATTTCAGAAATAAAGGCACTTAACTTTGATGTATCGCTATTCCCTAATCCAAGTTCTGATATGATACACTTGTTTGCAAACAAACCATCAAAATCTAATTATGAAGTTGTGATATCTAATGCCATAGGGACGCTTATAGACACAAAAGAGTTTGACGACAATGTGGTTTTAAACATTAAAAACTATTCATCGGGTATTTATTTCGCTACAGTGAGAGATAAATCAAACAACGAAGCAAAAGTGACTAAGAAATTTGTGAAAAACTAAATTGTTACTTTTTAAATAAAACAACAAAGCCCTTCAATTTTGAAGGGCTTTGTTTATATGTGTGAGTAATCAAAAATTAGAAATTCAAAAGTTATGAATGCTTAACTGATTTTTTACTTTTGCTACTTTAAAGGCCGCATAGTTCAATTGGATAGAATATCAGATTTCGGCTCTGAGGGTTGAGGGTTCGAATCCTTCTGTGGTCACAAAAAGCACTTGTTTCTTAGCAGGTGCTTTTTATATTTTATAAACTTGGCCTTCTATGGCTAAAGCTGAGTTTTCAAACACAGTTTTGCATTCAGCAAGTAAACCATCTAGCTTTTCATACCTAGCTGAATAATGGCCAACTATGAGTTGATTTACGTTGGCTTTTTTAGCAATAGTTGCAGCTTGAATAGTAGTACTATGGTAAGTTTCCGCTGCTCTGTTTTCATGTTCGTGCATGAAGGTAGCTTCGTGATATAAAAGAGTGACATCCTTTATTTGTTCTATAATGTCTTCGTTAAAAAGTGTATCGCTACAAAAAGCATAGCTGACAGCTTCTCTAGGGTCAGTAGTAAGTGCACTGTTAGGAATAACAGTACCTTGCTTGTCAATGAAATCTCCTCCTTTTTTAATGTTTACAATATCGCTAATTGGAATATTATACTCGGCTATCATCTCGCTTTTTATTCTCCTCATACCAGGCTTTTCTCTAAACAAAAAACCAGTAGTGGGTATTCGGTGTTTGAGAGGAATAGTTTCTACGGTCATCAATGGAGAGTCGAAAATAAGTTGAGGTTGAGTATCTGTAGTGATATAAAAATGCAAATCAAATCGCAATTCGGTTTTAGAATAGTTGAAATGTGTTTTCACAATTTCTTCAATACCTTTTGGGCCATAAATATGCAAAGGTGTTTCGCGATAATTGAGATTAAAAGCTGATAGCAAGCCCATCAACCCAAAAAAATGATCACCATGAAGGTGTGAAATAAAAATGTGATCTAGTCGGCCCCTCTTGATGCTATAGCGCGCCATTTGCATTTGTGTGCCCTCTCCACAATCAATCAAATAGCCATGACTATTGTGATTTATAAAATGACTAGTAGGGTGTCTGTCATAAGCTGGAATTGCACCACTGCTCCCCAAAATCGTTAGCTCAAACTGCATGTTTTTTAACCTCTCAGGTCTCTGTCTAGCTCTTCCATCATGACATAATCTATCGCTTCCGAAAGTGTTGGAATAATAGTAAGGATAGATTCTAATTGTGAAATTTTAACTAGCTTTTTGATGTGGTCGCTTAGATTAGTAATCGCAAATGTGCCATTGTTTTCTTTAGCTAGTCTAACCCCGACCAACAAAGCGCTTAACCCCGATGAGTCTATAAATTGTACTTTTTCTAAATCTAAAATTACATTTTTAAAACCATCGCGTTGTAGGCTAAGCATTTCAGACTTTAGGCTTGGTGAGTGGTTGCTCAAAAGCTTATCTTCTTCTATTTGAAGAATACAAAATCGTTCTCTTTTATCTAATGAAAATTTCATTTGCGGGTGTATTTTATGAAAACAAAAATAATTTTCTTTTACATTCAAATATATGCATTTAATTGAATTTGTCAACTAGTATATGCACCCGTAATTTTTTTGTTTACTAATTTAAAAAATAAATGACTTGCAAAATGATTATTTTTTTAGTTTAGGCTTTTGATAAAAAAGACATTTTGACATTTAAACATTTTGGATTAATATTTGTAGTTAAGAAAGTATGGAAGCAAAATTTTCACCGAAGGTAAAAGAAGTAATATCATTTAGTCGCGAAGAAGCGCTAAGACTAGGTCATGACTACATAGGCGTAGAGCATTTGTTGTTGGGGTTAATCAGAGAAGGAGAGGGGTTAGCACTAAATGCTTTGCGCTCGCTCCAAGTAGATTTAGTCATGCTTAGAAAGCAGGTAGAAGACGCTGTAAAAGAAAAAGCATCAAAAAATATTTACAATCCCAACTCTCTGCCTCTTACTAAACAAGCCGAGAAAGTATTAAAAATAACTGTGCTCGAAGCTAAAGTGATGAAAGCAGAAATGATAGGGACAGAGCATTTGCTTTTATCGATTATAAAAAACAAAGACAATGTAGTATCCTCTGTGTTGGCTCAACAAGATATAGACTATGATGTGCTCAAGGCGGAAATAGAAATTATGCTTAATGAAACTAAATCAGAACTACCCAACGACCCAAATGAAGATGAGGGCTATGATGAAGATAAAAGTAAAGGCGCATATAATCAACCCACTAAGAAGCCAGGAAATTCAAAATCTAAAACTCCTGTGCTCGACAACTTTGGTAGAGATGTAACAGCAGCAGCTGAAGAAGGCAATCTCGATCCAATAGTTGGTCGTGAGGCAGAAATAGAGCGTGTTTCTCAGATATTATCACGAAGAAAGAAAAACAACCCTATCTTGATAGGAGAGCCAGGCGTGGGGAAAACCGCGGTAGTAGAAGGTTTGGCACTTCGTATTATTCAGAAAAAAGTATCAAGAGTTCTGTTTCACAAGCGAATTGTGATGCTTGATTTGGCTGCATTAGTAGCTGGGACAAAGTACAGGGGACAGTTTGAAGAGCGAATGAAAGCAATCATGACAGAGCTCGAAAAAAACAAAGATGTGATTTTGTTTATTGATGAAATACACACCATAGTAGGCGCTGGAGGAGCTACAGGTTCTCTCGATGCCTCTAATATCTTTAAACCAGCTCTAGCACGTGGTGAGCTACAATGTATAGGAGCTTCTACCCTTGATGAATATCGTCAGCATATTGAAAAAGATGGAGCACTGGATAGACGTTTTCAGAAGGTCATTATAGATCCACCTACACCAGACGAAACCATTCAAATCCTTACCAACATTAAACCTAAGTACGAAGAATACCACAATGTAGAGTATACAAAAGAGGCAATAGATGCTTGTGTAAAACTTAGTACTCGCTATATCACTGACAGGTTTTTGCCAGATAAAGCTATAGATGTGCTAGATGAAGTTGGTGCTCGTGTGCATCTCAAAAACATACACGTTCCTAAAAACATAGTAGAGTTAGAAAAAGAAATTGAAAACATTAAAGTAGAAAAAAACGTAGTTGTAAAATCTCAAAAATATGAGGAAGCAGCTCAACTTCGCGACAAAGAAAAAAATCTACTTGAGGCACTAGAAAAGGCTAAAATTCAATGGGAAGAGGATGCTAAGAATGCTCGTTTTCCTGTAGGAGAGGAAGATATAGCTGAAGTAGTATCTATGATGACAGGCATACCAGTATCCAAGGTAGGCCAAACCGAAAGTGGCAAACTCCTAAGTATGGGCGATGATATAAAAGCTGCGGTTATTGGACAGAATGAGGCCATAGCCAAAGTGGTGAGAGCTATTCAGAGAAATAGAGTTGGTCTTAAAGACCCTGGCAAACCTATTGGTACATTTATCTTTTTAGGGCCTACTGGAGTAGGCAAAACAGAGTTGGCGAAAAGTATAGCGCGCTATTTGTTTGATAGTGATGATGCGCTTATACGCATTGATATGAGTGAGTATATGGAGAAGTTTTCTATCTCTAGATTAGTAGGAGCCCCTCCAGGATATGTAGGTTATGAAGAAGGAGGATTGCTTACCGAAAAGGTGCGAAGAAAACCCTACTCTGTTGTGCTTTTAGATGAGATAGAGAAAGCACATCCTGATGTGTTTAATATTTTGTTACAAGTTTTTGATGATGGTATTTTGACCGATAGTCTTGGCAGAAAAGTAGACTTCAAAAACACCCTAATCATTATGACTTCGAATATTGGGGCGCGCGATCTCAAAGACTTTGGCACAGGTGTGGGATTTGCCACTAAAGCTAAATCAGACTCTTCTGATGAAATGTCTAAAAACGTAATTTCAAAGGCTCTTAAGCGAACGTTTTCGCCTGAGTTTTTAAATAGAATTGATGATATTATCATTTTTAATTCTCTTGAGAAAGATGATATTTTCCGTATTATAGATATCGCTATGGGTGACCTCATAAAACGAGTAAAAATACTTGGCTACGATCTTCGACTTACAGAAAAAGCAAAATCATTTTTAGCAGATAAAGGCTATGACCCAGCTTATGGTGCACGCCCACTTCACAGAGCTATTCAAAAATACGTAGAAGACCCACTAGCAGAGGAGCTACTCAGAGCCAATGCAAAAGCTGGAGAATCTTTTGAGCTAGACTTAGATGAGGAAAACCAAAAACTCTACATCAAGCCACAAACTTCTAAGAAAAAGAAAAGTGCTGAGACGGAGTAGGATAAGAGTTGGACCACTTACTTTACCCAAGTACTAACCGACACCCTTGCAAGATCTACAAACTTAGTTTTTTCTCTGTCTAATGAGAGCAATTCCATAAGGTCTTTTCGCTTATTTATTTTGGCGTAAAAGTAAGTGGCAGCTTGGCGTTTAAACAGATTGGGGTGTTTCATATAAGACTCAAAAAATGTTGATGACTCTTTTGTGTTATTGAATTTGTAAAGTGAATATGCGTATATAAACTGAGCATCATCTTTCATAGCACTATCCATAGGTAGCGAAAATGCTTTTTTGAAATAGTCTACTGCAAGTGGATAGTTTTTGCCAGAAAGAAAATACTCAGCTATCAATAATTTGAAAAAAACAGAGTCGGGAAAGGTATTGTTGGCTTTTTTCAACACCACCCATGTAGGAAAATTGCTAGTTGGCACAGCTAGCATGGCCATATAGCTATTATAATCATTTTTAAAATTTGGCGAAGTGATAAAACGACACAACTGTGCTATGTCTGAAGTATCTTCTTTAAACTCAGGTTGATTGAGTTGCATACGCATATAATCGAGCCATATTTCATCATCTCCACCAAATTTAAGGAGTGCCTCATATAGTTTGTGAAGATGGTAAGAGCTATCAGTTTGAGCATATTTTTTTTGCACGATAAGTGCTAAAAAAGGACTGTTGGCATAAGTAAAAACATCCGATAAACCTTCTCTAGTGATACCATCTATATCAGTTAATTTAGAGGCATCCATTGCTACTTGTTTTGCCGCAACTAAATCACCCATGAATAGCAGTTCACCAGCCCAATCACTTCTCACGGCAGAAAGATTTGGATAAAGAGAAACTATAGTTTCAAAAACACTTTTGGATTCTTTTAGCTTTCCTCGTTCTCTAAAAAGCCTAGCATAATCTACCATGAGCAATGCTGTTTGGTTTCCTTTAGTGCTATATACCTTTAGCGCTAGAAGTTGTTTTTGCAATTTTTCTAGTTGCAGAGACATTCCAAACAATGCACATAGACCCATGTGAATGTCTTCTCTTTTCATATCTAACATCAAAGCATTTCGCCATATTACTTCTACGCTATCAGCTTGTTTTTTATCTACTACGGGTGTTGGCATATTTACCCCTGGTGCTTCATTGTCGAGTATATTTTCGTCTAATGTTGAAATGAAAGAAATAGGTTCTTTTTCTAATAGATGTTTGTTTAAAATGATGTTTCCTTTCATCATATGCGCATCTATGTTTTTTGGACTAAGCAGCAAAATGGAGTCGAGGTAAGTATTGGCGCTTGTCCACTTTTTTTGTTGAATCAAATCAATGGTGTTATTGATAATTTCTTTTTGAGCAAAAAGATGTTGAATTGAAAAAATGAAACAAGTGAGTAGGAGATTTTTCATAAACAGATTTTTGAAAAAAAAGATTGATTTTAAAGAAAAGTAACTAATAAAAAAACTCACTTTTCAGCGAGGGTCTTTTATAATTATTTTCTATCCTTTAACGCTACAAAAGGTCTTTGAGCCGGTCCGTTGTAAATTTGACGAGGGCGACCAATATCTTCTTTGCGCTCTCTCATTTCTTTCCATTGCGATATCCATCCTGGAAGTCTTCCTAGTGCAAACAAAACAGTAAACATAGAGGTAGGGAATCCTAATGCTTTGTAAATGATTCCAGAATAAAAATCTACATTTGGATACAATTTTCTTTCTACAAAATATTGATCTTCTAATGCTGCTTGTTCTAATTCTTTAGCTAGCTCTAGAAGTGGATCTGATTTACCTAGTTTTGCTAGTATTTTATCGCAAGACTCTTTTAAGATTTTGGCACGAGGGTCGAAGTTTCTATAAACTCTATGTCCAAAGCCCATCAGTAGCCGTTTTTTGTCTTTTACTTCTTGCAACACTTTTTTCACATCACCATTATCGTTATCTCTAATGTCTTCAAGCATTTCTAACACTTCTTGATTAGCGCCTCCATGACGAGGCCCCCATAGAGCAGCAACACCAGCTCCTATGCTAGCATAGAGATTAGCATGCGAAGAGCCAACAATACGTACTGTAGATGTGGAGCAGTTTTGTTCGTGGTCAGCATGTAGAATAAGTAATTTATTCATAGCATCCACTACCACAGGATCTGGTGTGTAGTCTTCAGTTACGTTTCCAAAAGTCATGTACAAAAAGTTAGTTACATAATCATATTGGTTTTTAGGATAAAGGACAGGATGGCCTTTTCCTTTTTTCTGAATCATAGCACATATAGTAGGCATTTTAGCGAGTAACCTTGCTATCGTAAGATTTGTTTCTTCTGGAGCGCTGTTTGGATTTAAGGAGTTTGGATAGAAAGAAGACAAACAAGAAATCATGGTCATCAACTGACCCATAGGATGTGATCCAGATGGAAAAACATCAAATACTTTTTTTAAGTTTTCGTGCACCAGTGTATGCATGGTGATTTCCGACTCAAACTTTGCTAGTTGGTCAGCAGTAGGTAGTTCGCCATAAATCAGCAAATATGAAACTTCTAAAAACGAAGCCCCAGCAGCTAATTCTTCAATATTATATCCTCTGTATCTAAGCACACCTACCTCACCATCCAAAAAGGTAATGTTAGAAATAGTAGAGCCTGTGTTTCTATATCCCTCATCAAAAGTGATTAAGCCTGACTGTGCTCTCAATTTTGCAATATTAATTGCAGTTTCGTTTTCTGTGCCAGTGATTAATGGCAACTCAAATTCTTTTCCATTGTAACTTAGTTTGGCGTTGTCAGACATGTCTATAAATTTAATTTTTATGAATTGGTCAAATCTAATTATTCACTACATAATTACAAACCAAAATAACTTTTTTTGAGATGATTTTTATCATTTGTTTGCAAAAGCAAAAAAGTCACGCTAAATGCGTGACTTTTATAATATAGATTCATGAGTTTACTACTTAGGCTCAAGTAAAAACTCCTCATTGCCCTTGAATAGTCTCAAAGATTTTGATGAATGGTCTAATATTCTATACTCTCTTACAGCATTCGATGTATCTCTAAGTTGTAAAAATTTATTGCTATTTGTAAGTGTCCAGGTACCTTTATTAGAGAAAATTTGTTGGTTAATGTTGGCTACTTCTACAGTGTCTATTCTTGTAAGGGTTGTAGTTCCCGAAACAGTATCTGTAACAAAAGTAGAGTCATATCTATCAACATAAAAAGTGTCTATTCTTTTCCAAGTTTCTAAAAACTCTTCATTGCTGTTAAATGTCCATCGAAACTGTGCTTTGTCGCGAATAAATGTGGCAGTGCGATCTTTAGTCTCAAAAAGGTATGTTTTCACCCCCCATGTGCCTTCAAGATTTTCTAATAAATTTTTCTTGTTGCATCCAAAAGCAACAATGAGAAGTAAAGCTGATAAAATGATGATTGTTTTTTTCATGTTGAATAATTATATTTTTTTTCTTAAATATCTATTTCTTCCACTAGCTCTAAGTTCCACATGGTTTCCTTCTAAATTAAAAATTGTGAAGACTCTTTTGCCATTGGCGGAATCTGTAAGTGAAAGTTTTTCATTATTGTCTTCAAAAGCCCATTTACCAGCATTTGAAACAGAATCAGGAGGGAAAACATTTCTTTCTATAAAATCTCCACCTTCTGTAAACTCAATAGTATAATTTCTTAGCGTATCCACAAATGGGCTTACATTTGTTTTTTCAATGCCATTGACTAGCAACTTATAAATATACCATGTGCCAGTCAGATTGTCTTTGAGCTTTTTCTCTTGACTACATGAACCGATAAAAAAAATAACAGCTAAAAATAAGATTGTTTTTTTCATAGTTTGATTTTAGAAAGTCGAATATATAAAATTCAATTATAGTTTTTATTTTATTGTCTCAAAAAATCCATTGCTTTTGTTTTTAGTCACATTTTGCCAATCAAAAAATTGTCCGTTCATGGCAATATAAACCCCATACGGCAACGATTGAGCAAAAGCTAGAGCTGTTCCTAGATTAAATAACCCATCGGAGCTACCAAATTTAAAAGGAATCATAGCTCCAGTCAAAACTATTGTTTTGTTGAGTTTAGCTTCACCTAGATACCTAGCGGTGTTTTCCATAGTGTCAGTGCCATGTGTTATGACTACTTTTTCCTCAGAACATTTTTCGCAAGTAGATAAAATAAGCTGCCTATCGGAGTCTGTCATCTCTAAGCTATCTATCATCATAAGGGTTCGAATATCTACATCTAACCTACATCTACCCAATGTTAAAAGCTCTCTGAGGTGAGTGTCTTTAAAAAAAAGTTTTCCATTTATCTCGTCATATTCTTTGTCGAATGTGCCGCCAGTAACCAAAATTTTAATTGACATAAGGTAGTTTTTATGTGTAGCTAGCTGTTACTATTTGATGAACCTTTTCGGGCGTTATTGTTTTGTTTTCTCCTAGTCCTATCCATCCTCTTGTTATGAATCTATCTTTTATAAAGTCAGCAGTGTTTTCATAGTCAAAAACATAATCAGAGAGCTTAGTTTTTACTCCTAAGTCTTTGAAAAATTGTTCTGTTTTTTCTATAGCTGCTTTGGCGACTTCTTCATCATTTCCTCCATCTATTCCCCCCACCCTGTTGGCGTACTGCTTTAATTTTTGCTTTTTTTCTTCAAAGGTATACAAGTACAATCTTGGGGCAATAATAGCTAAAGTGCGAGCATGATCTATGTCATAAAGTGCTGTTAGCTCATGTCCTATCATATGGGTAGCCCAATCTGAAGGAACACCTTTTTGAATTAGACCATTTAGTGCCATGGTACAGCACCACATGAAGTTTGCAGCTAGATTGTAGTCTCTCGGGTTTTCAATAATTTTAGGACCAATTTGTATTAGTGTTTGAAGTATTCCTTCAGCTATTCTATCTTGAAGAAAAGCAGATTGATAAAAGGTTAGATACTGTTCTAGCACATGCATATAAGCATCTACTATTCCATTTTGGATTTGACGAATAGGCAATGAAAACACCACAGTCGGGTCGCAGATAGAAAAAATAGGAAATAAAGCACTACCTCCAAGAGTCAACTTTTCTTTGGTTGCGTTTATAGTAATTACTGAACCTGAATTCATTTCGCTCCCCGTTGCAGGTAGTGTAAGCACAGTCCCAAAAGGGACAACCACACTTTTATCTTTGAATAAAACTCTTTGTTTTAGAATATCAACAGCATCACCTTTATAATGCACTGCTGCGGAAACAAATTTTGCACTATCTATTACACTCCCTCCACCTACAGCCAAAATAAATCCTATATTTTTTTCACGAATAATAGCAACAGCTTTCATGAGTGTTTCGAAAGTTGGATTAGCTTCTACTCCCCCAAACTCTATAACATCTCTATTACCTATATTGGCTTTTACACTATCATAAATTCCATTTTTGAAAATACTCCCACCACCATAAAGTAATAAAACAGTAGTGTTTGAAGGAAGTAGGGAGTCTAATTTCGTAATTTGGTCTTTACCAAAAACATAATTAGTAGGGTTATAAAACTCAAAGTTTAACATATAATAATTTAATTATCTCAATCGATCGTAGCTTTTTATAAGTGATTCGTCTTTAGCTACACCTCTTAGAGCCAATATATTCAATAAAACAACTACCCATGGTGTAATGTTTCCATAATAAAAAACAGTATCTTCGATATAATCAGTAAAATACCATTTGTACAATACATATCCGAAACAAAACAACATAGATACTATACTTAACCCACCAAAAAACTTTTGAAGAGAGTATTTTTTAAAGAGCAAAACAGCTATTAAATTACTCCCAACGCTAATACAGCCAGCTATCAAGACAACAAAAATCAAGTATCCTTCATAAAAATATTTCATTTCATATGCTCTCAATAATTCTGTTACCCCATTGTATTCAAAGGCTATTATAGGTATATAAAGATAAAGACCAGCTACTACAGCGGCTAAGAAAAAATAGAGTGTTTGTATGCGTTGAATCATCTAATTTATTTTTATCCAAAACTAAAATTAATTTTGAACTCAATAACTGAATTTATGAATGTATACATAATAGATGCTGCGCGAACAGCAATTGGGAAATACGGTGGCACTTTGGCGGGCACTAGACCAGATGATTTGGCAGCTGTTGTTATAAAAAAAATCATAGAAAGAAATCCTCTATTAAATACTGAAGATATAGAGGAGGTAGTATTGGGCGCAGCTAATCAAAGTGGAGAAGATAACAGAAATGTAGCACGCATGGCTGTCCTCTTGGCTGATTTGCCATTGCACATTGGAGGGGTTACTGTTAATAGGCTCTGCGCCTCTGGGTTACAAGCAATAGCTGATGCATATAGAGCTATTAAAAATGGAGATGGAGATTTGTACATAGCAGGTGGTGTGGAAAGCATGAGTCGTGCGCCTATGGTAATGTCGAAGTCTACTTCACCTTTTGATAGAACACAACAGTTGTTTGATACGACTATGGGCTGGCGATTTACAAACCCAGCTTTTGATAAAGAGTATACGTATACTATGGGAGAAACAGCAGAGAATGTAGCAAAAAAATGGGAAATAAGTAGAGAAGACCAAGATGAGTTTGCTTATCAATCGCAACTAAAATATTTGCAAGCACATGAGCAACAGAAATTTCAAAATGAGATTATTCCTATAGAAATCAAAAAAGGTAAAGAGGTTTCGGTTTTTGACAAAGATGAACATCCCAGACTTAGTGACTTGGAAGCTTTAGCGAAACTAAAGCCAGCTTTTATTAAAGAAGGTACTGTCACCGCAGGAAACTCTTCAGGAATAAACGATGGAGCTGCTGCGGTAATACTTGCAAGTGAAGACTATGTTAGAAAAAACAATTTAAAACCATTGGCAAAAATTTTATCGGTTGGCGTATCGGGAGTACATCCAGCTACTATGGGTATAGGACCTGTACCTGCTACTAAAAAGGCATTAGAGAGAGCTGGACTGTCTATTGGTGACTTGGATTTGGTAGAACTCAATGAGGCTTTTGCTTCTCAAAGTATAGCCTGTATTAAAGAGCTTGGAATAGATTCATCTATTGTGAATGTCAATGGAGGAGCAATAGCACTAGGGCATCCATTGGGCTGCTCTGGAGCAAGAATCACAGCTACTCTTTTGCACGAAATGCACAAAAGAGCTGATGCAAAATATGGTTTAGCTACAATGTGTGTAGGAGTAGGACAAGGAGTAGCTATAGTGTATGAGAAAATGTAATGGCTAAGAAAAAAGAGTATATTTAGTTTCTATCCAAACAGTAAATTTTGAAAAAGGCATACATATTTTTATTTTTTCTCAGCATAGTTTTATCCAACTGTAGTGAGAATAAGAAATCATCAACAGTAAAGCGAATAGCTCTGGGTAATGTGAAGTATGGAGGAGTGTTTAGAGTAAATGAAACAGAGTATTTCAGATCGCTTTATCCTCAAAACATAACAGAGGTCGTAGGACACAGGATTACCAACCAAATTTACGAGGGATTGGTTACTCTCAATCAGGCCGACTTGAGCATAAAACCTTGTTTAGCGCATAGTTGGGAAATTTTAGACTCTGCCAAATTGTTTGTTTTTCATTTGCGCACTGATGTTTTTTTTCAAGATGATGCTTGTTTTGAAAATAATAAAGGTAGAAGATTTACCGGTAAAGATGTAGCTTATTGTCTAAATCGTCTTTGCTCTCCAGATGTTAGCAATCAGGGATTTTGGCTCTTTCAAGATATTGTAAAAGGTGCAAATTTCTATCATGATTCTTTATCAGTTGAAGGTCGACAAAACAGCAATGTAGATGGCATAAAAATCATAAATGATAGTACAATTTCGATAGCACTCAATAAACCATTTGCCAGTTTTTTATTTCGATTAGCTATGCCTTTTACGGCTATTTTTCCGAGAGAAGCTGTGGATAGATACGGAGCCGATATGCGAGAAAACACAGTGGGTACAGGTCCATTTCGTCTTAAAAAAGTTCTACCTGATGTCGGTGTGTTTTTGGTGAGAAACGAAAACTACTGGGGGCGCGACTCTTTGGGCAATCAATTACCATATTTAGATGGTGTAAAAATATCTTTTATCAAAGAAGAGAAAGTAGAAATGCTAGAGTTTAAAAAACAAAACATTGAGCTCAAGTACAAGCTTCCTATGGATATGGTAAACGAAATTATAGATAGTAGTGGAGAATTGAGAGAGGGTTACAAACAGTTTGAATTACAAAAGGTACGCGAATTATCTTCGCAGTACTATGGATTTTTAACCGTAGATGAATTGATGAAAAATGTACATGTGCGAAGGGCGTTTAACTATGCCATAGATAGAGACAAGTTAGTTAACTATACACTAAAAGGCGAAGGTGTAGCAAACTTTTATGGGATAGTTCCTATGGGTATACCAGGGTTTGACCACAGCCAACTAAAAGGCTATAAATTTGACCCCGCTCAGGCCCAAAAAGAGATGGCATTAGCTGGCTTCCCTAATGGCAAGGGCTTTCCTAAGATAACCCTGCAAATAAACAGTGGAGGAGGTCGCAATGAGAAGGTAGCTGAAGCAGTCACAACTATGCTCCGCGACCATCTTAATGTTGATGTCACTATAGCTCAGTCACTTTGGGCACAGCATACCGAAAACTTAGAGTCTGCAAAATATCAATTTTGGCGATTGGCTTGGATAGCCGATTATCCTGATGCTGAAAACTTTCTTAATCTTTTTTATGGTAGGCATGTACCACCAAAACTCACAGAAAAAGCATATATTAATTCCTTTAGGTTTAAAAATGCCACTTATGACAAACTTTTTGAAGAAGCTTTAGCTACAGAGGATTTTGTAAAGCGCTCAGAAAAATATATTCAACTCGACCAAATCTTAATAGATGAAGCACCAGTACTTTTTTTGTTTTATACACAAAACAAGCGACTTCTTCAGCCCTATGTGCGTAACCTCCCTGCCAATGGAATGGAGTATAGAAATTACCGCGAAGTGTGGCTAGATCGGTAGTGTTATCTTCTTTCTCTCATTACCCTCACTAATTCTTTTTTGAAATCATCTTCGGCTTGCATTAGCAGATTCATTTTTTCTTTGCTGATAGCATTTTCTATTTCGGGTTTGTATTTCTTTTTGAGATCAAGTTTTTTCTGCTCAAATTGAAGTCTCTGGTCAGCAGATAGCGCTCCTTCTTCAGCTTCTTCTTGTCTAAAATTTTGGCGGAGTGTTTTCATATCCCTACGGTAAGCATTATAAACTGGCCAAAATCGTTGCGACTCTTCTGGCGTAAGCCCAAGCCTATTAGTGATAAATGCTACTCTATAAGCCTCTATCTTTTCATTACCATCTGTGCGTTGCGCAAAAGCAGAAAAACCCACCATCAAAATTATAACTAAAATGTACTTTTTCATTGTATTAGTTTTATCGTTAAAACAAATCAAGCTTATCTTCATCTTCTAAGTAAAAAGAAATATCATCTGCCGACAGCGATTGTGATTCAAAATTTACGTTGACGTTTTTTGTTTCCATCAACATTTTTTCATCTATATCATCTATGTTGTAGGAAATATAGTTTTTTACATCAGAGACTGGTATCTGATTTAGCTGAGAATGAAGCTGCTGGTTGTAAAACGAAG
>JBIKJU010000104.1:0-7155 GCA_044360745.1 Chitinophagales bacterium | reverse complement strand
TACTCGTTATAGCTAATGCTACAGACCGTTGAGGGTTAAACCATGCCGTAAGCTTTTCTAACCATTGGTTTATCCAATTGCTAGTTGGGTCTTCTGCTGATTCAGCTTGTTTTGTTTTAGACAAAACAGCTCTTTGCATGGCATTGAAATCATAAGCAGAGAAAACTTTTGGCTTGATTATACTAGATAAAACAGGGGCAACAGATTCAATTTCGGATTTTTGCTCCATCAACCTTATTTTTTGTAAAGTTGAGGTTTGACAAGCCTCCAAATAACTTTGATCTATACTCACAGATAGTTTTTTGTCTATCTGGGCGAGCATAGGAGCTATTTCGTTCAATTCCTTCAATATGGTTTCTTTGTGTTGCATATCCGTATCTCCTTTGACTTGTCTTTTCTCTAAAAGTTTAATTAGCTAAGCAAATATTTTTCAATTTTTTGAGCGGCATGATGGTAAGATGCCTTCAGCGCCCCGACACTCGTTCCTAATATTTCACTCATTTCCTCGTAAGGCAATTCATCATAGTATCTAAGATTAAAAACGATACGCTGTTTTTCGGGTAGTGAGGCAATGGCTTTTTCAAGCTTTTCGAGCAAAGCATCACTATCAAGCTGTTGGGCATCTCCTTTTACGTATTGTTCGGGCACTAAACCCTCCTCCTCATCAGTGTCTAATCCACTATCAAAAGATATGTATTGATGTTTTTTTTCTTTGTTGAGGTGAGTAATGCTCTCGTTGGTGGCTATGCGATAAAGCCAAGAAAAAAGCTGTGATTCGTTTCTGAAATTTGCTAATGCTCCCCATACTTTCACAAAGGTATTTTGGAGTACATCATCGGTAGCTGTTTCGCCTACTATTCTTCGGATATGCCAGTATAGTCGTTCTTGATATTTGTTCATGAGTAGTTTAAACGCTTTCTCTTGTGCCCCTCCATGAAACAAATCTAAAATTTCAGCGTCTTTCATAATAAAAAGTCGAAGATAGAAATGTTGTGAATAAAACTAGATTTTTTTATTTTGATAAATATGTTGAAATTCGTATTTTAGCACTATGTCTACACCGCTTACTAAAAATGATATCATTGAAAACCTCAAAGAAAAAGAAAAGCTCTTGAGAGAAAAATTTCATGTAAAACGTATAGGCATTTTTGGATCATTTGCTCGTAATGAAAATAGCGATAAAAGCGACATTGACTTTCTTGTAGAGTTTGATATACCGCTAGAAAGCTACATCCAAAATAGACTTAATCTGATTGAATATTTGGAGAAATTGTTTGGCAGAAAAATAGACTTAGCAAATCCCAACTCCTTAAAGCCTCTGTACAAAAACACAATTTTGAATCAAGCACTTTATGCATGAGAGAGATTTAACCTTAATCCGTGAATCTCTTTACGCAATTGGTCATATAAATGAGTATGTAGAGGGCTTTAAAACAATAAGCGAATTGATTGCGGACTCAAAAACATATGATGCGGTACTCATGAATTTTATAGTGCTAGGTGAAGCTGCATCAAGAATAAGTGACGAGGGAAAAACGGCAATTAAAAATGTAGATTGGAGAGCAATGAAAGATTTCCGAAATTTTCTTGCACACGATTATTTTGGAGTAGATGAAAACATAATTTGGGCAGCTATAAAACATGAACTTCCGAGACTAAAGGAAGAATTTGAAAGTCATTTAAGCCACTAGGAGTATCCAAATATTTTTTTGTTAATCCACTCATCAAAAATATTATCTAAACTATGTTTCTATGTGGTAAAAAACAAGCTGTAAGTTTTGAGATTATTATTTCCTTGCCAAAACTCGCTCCACAGCACTGATAACATCTATGCTATCTAGACCATATTTTGTCAAGAGTTGGTCTGGAGTGCCACTCTCGCCAAAACTATCATTTACGGCCACAAACTCCATAGGCACAGGCATAGCAGTGGCTAAATACGCAGCTACAGTACTTCCTAAACCACCTATTATATTGTGCTCCTCGCAGACTACAGCACATTTTGTTTTTGATACGGATTTTAAAATTGCGGCTTTATCTAATGGTTTTATAGTATGAATATTGATGAGCTCTACAGACAGCCCTTTTTCCTCTAAAACTGTAGCGGCTTGTATGGCTTTCCACACTAAATGCCCAGTAGCGAAAATAGTGACATCTGTACCCTCGTTCATCACTATCGCTTTACCGATTTCAAAGCTTTGGGTTGCGGGTGTAAAATTAGGCCATTTAGGTCGGCCAAAACGAAGATAAACAGGCCCTTGATGTTCAGCTACAGCTAATGTAGCCGCCTTTGTTTGGTTGTAGTCGCACGGATTTATGACCACCATGCCAGGAAGCATTTGCATAAGACCTATGTCTTCAAGAATTTGATGAGTAGCACCATCTTCGCCAAGCGTAAGACCTGCATGTGAAGCGGCAATTTTTACATTTTTGTCAGAATAGGCTACCGATTGTCTGATTTGGTCATAAACCCTACCCGTAGCAAAATTGGCAAAAGAGGTAGCGAATGGTATTTTGCCTCCTATAGTCAAACCCGCAGCCACGCTTATCATGTTGGCTTCAGATATACCACATTGTATGAATCTATCTGGAAATTCTTTTACAAAATCATCAAGTTTGAGCGAGCCTAAGAGGTCCGCACAAAGTGCCACAACATTTGGGTTGCTGCGTCCAAGTTCTAAAATGCCAGCTCCAAATCCAGAGCGGGTGTCTTTGCCTCCTTGGTCGGTGTAGTCTTTTAGTGCCATGTGCAAGTATAAGGATAAACTCTAAATAGCAACCAAACTATTTTTACACAATCATTGCACGAAAAGTCAGGTTAATACGAGCTGCTTCTACTTTTGTAGTTTTTGGTAAAGCATGAAGCCAGTGTTGCTGTGTTTCGCCTTTCATCAAGAGTAAGCTACCATGCTCGAGCTTTATTTTGATAAGTTGCTTTGTTTGTTTGTGTTTGAAATGAAACATCCGCTCAGCCCCTAAACTCACCGAAGCGATAGTGCTATTGGGTACGATGCTTTTTTCATCGTCTGCGTGCCAGCCCATGCTATCACCACCATGATGATACAGATTAAGCAAACAGCCATTGAAAAATGATGCCGTTTCCGATTGAATTTTCTCTCTAATTTTTAACAAATCTGGAGACCACGCATTAGGCATTTTTGTACTTTTAGAGTAGGTGTAGTTTATCCCATTGTCGGCATACCACGCCATTTTTCTTTTGGGGGTGAGTCGCTTGCCGAAGATAAAGACCTCCTCCGTCTGCCAATTTATCTCATGAAGAAGCTGCTGATATAAGTCATCTGCTTCTAGTAGCTCAAAAAAGTGAGGAATATAAATCACTTCGCCACCATAGGGCAAAACAGATACTGCTTTTTGCTCAAACAAATTCATGGTACGAAAGTAACAGATATTTTGTCTCAGTGGGGCTTCCTTAGGAGACCCCGCCACTAAAAAATGGAATAAGCACTATAGGAAAACACTCGCTTAATAAGAGGTATCTTTCTTCTTTAAAGCTCAGAAATCACCTCAAATCCTTTATAGCTTCCTGTGATGGCAAGCCCCACGATATGCTGTGCAATCTTTTTGTCTTTTAGTTTTTTTGCTATCTCATTTATAGTAGCGCCACTACCTATTGCATCATCTAAAATTAAAACCTTTTTAAATTTCTTTTTCTCCAACACAACAAATGTATTGCGGGCATTCGCTACTCTCTCATATAATTTTGAAAGTGCCTTTTGTGGAACAGCTATTGCGTTGCTTACCTTTCTGACATTTACAGTTGGCAAATCCAATTGAAGCAATTTTTCTAGCGTACTCATTATTTGAACTTTTCGGGGAATGGTTGGCGGAACAAAAAGTATCGCATCTATTTTATGCAGTTCGATAAAATGAAACAAGCGATTTCTAACTTCATCAGCTATCGTTTTCATGAGCTGTTTGTTTTGTCCCTGTTTTGCATAGTGCATCAAACAACCCAAATTTGTTTTGCCAAATCGTTCGATTGCATAAAAATCGAGATAATAAAGTTCATCAACACCAATTGCGCCTATGTCTTTTGTGTTCTTTAGTTTTTCTAACCCATCTATCAAATGCTCATTATTGTAAAAGTTCAGATACTTTTTTCTTGTTTCAATATACTCATCTACAGTCTTTAGTAGTGGCAGATGCTGGTTGCTTGTAAAATATTTCATGGCAGACAACCCCATTAGTTGATTGCCTAAAGCATCAATCAGCATAAAGTGATGGTTTAAAAACTGCTCTTTTTCATAAGGCACCAATGCTGACTTTTGGGTTTCGTTTTTGAGAGCTAAACTATAAAAAACATGTGGAGCCTCTCCCATTTTGATTACCCTGTTTTGCTCCATCATTTCTTTTAGCTTTCGATGCACATACTGTCGGGAAACGTTTAGCATTTCCGAAAGGTTTTCTACTGAAACCGCACCGCTTTTTTGCAATGATTGCAGTATCTTTTCTTCTGTTTTCATAGAGCAAAAATAATAAAGTTTACAGTAAATAGTTTACTGTAAACTAAAATACTTACAAATAATTGAATATCAATACATTAATCTGTGTTATTTTTTTGGATAATTAGGCCTTGCTGTGCTGTCGGGTGTTTCCACCCGACATTCAAGCCTCTTTTTGGTGACTTTACCAAACTAGTTATTATTGTATTCTACTTCAATGCGATAAAAAAAACATCCCACTACAAATAAAAATCAGCTGTCAAACTTTAAACATGTCGGGTGGAAACACCCGACATCACGGTAATCATTTGATTATTTCTAAATGCAAATCTAAAGGCCAGCAGAGGAAGAAGTCCAAGCAGATGCTTGAACTAGCTAATACATACTTGGACTAGCTGGGAAAATAATAAAGTTTACAGTAAATAGTTTACTGTAAACTAAAATACTAACAAATAATTGAATATCAGCTCTTTCGGGTTTGCTATCCGAAAGCCTTTGCTATTGGATTTTAAATCCAAAAATTATCTGAGTTTGGGATTGCAAATCCCGAACAATTGCGAATGAGAACACATGTAAAAAAGATAATCATAATTTAATGATTTTACAATAACAGATATTTAGATTTAGAAAAATCTTATTTATGAAAAAACAATTACGTTTTATATCATTTGCCTGTATATTTTTAGTCTCAGCCTATACTCATGCTCAGCTTACAATAAACATTACTGATTTGGGAGCAGTAGGAAATGGAACTACATTGAATACAACAATTATTCAGAAAGCCATAGATAGCGTCTCTGCTATCGGTGGTGGCACTGTATTAGTTTCAGATGGTAAGTTTTTGAGTAGCACTATTGTCTTAAAAAGCAATGTGACGCTCAGGATAAATGCAGGAGATACATTATTAGCTGTATCCACCAACGCAGACTATCCCGATTATCCATACAGTACCCCAAGCTGGAACGATACCTATACTAGAAAATCTTTGATATTTGCACAAGGTGCAAGCAATATCAGAATAACTGGTGGCGGAATGATTAATTGTTCCGGATTAAGTTCTACTTATCTAAGTATATCAAAAAACTACCGTCCTTTCGGAGTTAGAATAAATGATTGTGTGGGTGTACAAATAGACTCTGTATATTTTCTTACTTCACCGCAATGGATGATTCATGTATCGAAAAGTAAGGATGTTGTAATCAGAGGAATAGATATTTACAATCATGGATTTGGTAGCAATGATGGCATTAACATTGATGCCTGTGAAAATGTACTAATCGAAGATAACAATATTGACTCCAATGATGACCCAATTGCCATCAAAACACACAGTGAAGTGGCGTGCAGAAATGTATTGGTACAAAACTGTACCGTAGCTACTTTCGAACGAGGTGTGAAGGTTGGCAATGAAAGTCAGGGACCTCTTAGAAATATTCGATTTCAAAACATAACGATTAAAAAAAGTAAATTTGGTCTTACCCTTCTTCCTCAGACTGCTATTTATGTGGCAGTGGCAGATGGAGGCGATGCCGACTCAATTTTATTTGACAACATTAATGTACTTACTCCCTATCAAACTCCAATTTTTATACGTCTATGTGATCGAGGGCTTAATTATAATGCAGGTCAGCCAAAACCACCTGTAAAATTTTTAAGGAACGTTACTATTCAAAATGTGACTGCTGAAGCTGGTTCGAATATTCCTATTTCAATTACTGGAATACCCAACTACCTTGCTGAAAATATTACACTCAGAAATGTTTTTATCACTGTTCCGGGTGCAGGAACTGCAACTACAGGAAACATTCCGGAATTAGAGACAAGAAGACCAGAGAATGATATTTGGGGTGACTCGTTGCCTGCCTATGGTTTGTACCTGAGGCATGTAAAGGATATTTATCTCGATAGTTTTTGTGTGACTACAAAATTACCTGATGTACGTCCGTTTTTAGTAAGTGTTAATGCATCGAATGTACAAGGTAATAATTGCACCAATGTAATTTCGGGAGTTAAAAATATGGATGCCGCTTTTTCAACTATAATTTTTCCAAATCCTGCACAGCAGCAAGTCTATATTCAAAATATAGCTCCCGGAATAAATCAGATTCAACTATTGAATATTCAGGGTGCTTTGATAAAACAAATAGACACAGAAAATCAGACCAATTTGACTATTGATTTATCATCAATAGCGAAGGGATTATACTTTGTTGGAATTGGAGAAAAGTATAGCCGATTGATGATAGAGTAATAAGAAAAATTTGAACTCATCTTCACCAGTTCTTTTAAGTCTTTTGCTCATTCAGATTTGCAATCTGAATGTGACTATTATATGGATTTGTAATCCAACAAGTGGATAGAAATATGTTTTGAATAGCATTACAAATGCTAATAGTATTGCTTTCGGATTAGTAAATCCAAAAATTATCTGAGTTCGGGATTGCAAATCCCGAACAGCGGGGCGTGGACTGATAAAATTAAATATTTTTGACTGATAAGAATAATACTGGAAATGGCACAAGTAGATACTTGCGCCAGCAGAGGTTAAAAAGCGCGAACCGCACGCACGGATGCTATTTCGCTCTTAACGCCGGCCCTGGGAAACAACTCGGCAATTTCGAAGCACCACGCGTTGCCGGCGCCATACTCTGTACTACTCCAGTACTTGGCGTTTTGTACTATTATTGTCGCA
>JBIKJU010000189.1:0-4411 GCA_044360745.1 Chitinophagales bacterium | reverse complement strand
CCTCTAGTTCTGTTCCAAAATTTTTGTACTCCATTATAATGATTGGTAAGATTCTATTTGTTGTGAAATAAATGTATTCGCATCAGTAGATTTATAAAAATCAATTGTCCATTTTATGGCTTCTTTGGCAGTAAGTTTTGGTCGCCAGTTGAGTTCATTAATCGCTTTGCTAATGTCTAATTTTAAAAGACTCGCTTCATGAGGTTGGTTATCAAGTTTTGGAGTAGTGTACTCTCCACTTCCCCAGCTCTCGATGGCTATTTTTACAATATCTTCAACTGTGAGATTGTCATCAAGTAGCGGACCAAAATTCCAAGCGCTATCAAAGGTAGATGGCGACTCGTACATTAGTACTGCTAAACGCAGATAGCCCGAAAGCGGTTCTAGCACATGTTGCCAAGGTCTTATGGCTATTGGATTTCTAACTGAAATCGGTTCGTTTTTTTTGAGTGCCCTCACGATGTCAGGAATGATTCTGTCTTTTGCCCAATCTCCCCCCCCAATCACATTACCTGCTCTAACAGACGCCACTGATTTTTGATGTTGAGAAAACGATTTAGGATTAAAAAAACTATTTCGATAAGAAGAAACTACAATCTCTGCTGCTGCTTTACTAGCACTATAGGGGTCATATCCACCCAGTGTATCGCTTTCTCTATATGGGTAATGCCATTCTTTATTTTCATATACCTTATCAGTTGTAATAATAACACATACACAATGTTTAGAAACAGACTTTACAGCTTCCAACACGTTGGCCGTTCCCATCACATTCACCTCAAAGGTTTCAGTAGGCAATTCATAGGAGAGGCGAACTAAAGGTTGTGCTGCAAAATGAAAAACAAAATCAGGCTGAAAAGATTTTATTTCAGCTTCAAGCCTAGCTTTATTTCTTATGTCATCCAATATCGAATCGCAATAAAGATCACCATTGATTTGATGATATAGATCAAAGTTATTTTCAGGTTTTAGAGCATAGCCTTTCACTTCGGCTCCAAGCGAATGAAGCCATCGTAACATCCAACTACCTTTGAAGCCAGTGTGGCCAGTCAAAAACACTTTTTTCCCTTTGTATAAATTCAAACTTTCCATGTGCTTACCAAACTTTCCATTTTGCATTGCCACTTTCCCAAAGTTGGTCAAGCTCTATTTTATCTCTTAGGGCATCCATACATTTCCAAAAACCAAGGTGTTTAAAACTCGCTAATTGGTTGTCTTTCGCTATATCTATCAATGGTTTTTTCTCCCATTGGACCTCCGTCATATCTTCTTTTAAATATTCAAAAATACCTGGTTCCAAAACAAAAAATCCACCATTTATCCAAACTCCATCGCCTTGAGGTTTTTCTACAAAATGTTTAACAACACCATTTTCATCTTGTTCTATATTGCCAAATCTCCCAGGAGTTTGTATGGTAGTAAGTGTAGCAAGCTTACCTTTAGATTTGTGAAAAGCAATTAATTCAGGGATATTGATATCGGCCACACCATCGCCATATGTTAGCATGAAAGTTTCACCCTCTACATATTTTTTAATTTTTTGCAAGCGACCAGCGGTATTGGTATTGTATCCTGTGTCTACGAGTGTCACTCTAAATTTTTCATTTTGTGCTAAATGCACTTTTGTAGAGTTGTTTTCCAAATCTACGGTGATGTCAGAGTTATGGAGGTAATAATTTAGGAAATACTCTTTGATATAAGCTTGTTTGTAGCCTAAGCAAATAATAAACTCATTAAATCCATAATGGGAGTATATTTTAAGAATATGCCACAAAATCGGTTTGCCTCCAACCTCTACCATAGGCTTAGGACGGGCTTCAGTTTCTTCCATCAATCGAGTGCCGAGTCCTCCGGCAAAAATAACTACTTTCAATTTTTTGTTTTTTATAGTGAAACAAATATAAAAACAATGCTTTGAATGCCTAATTTGATGCGTAGATTTTGAGAGGCAGGTATTAGACTGTTCGATATTAGACCATTAGAAGTCTATGTAAAGAAGTAATGCTGGGATTTCTTGGGATGTAAGTTTAGAAAGTATCTAGGCCCTTTAGATTTCAATAATCTTCAAAAATGATTAAGGTTTCCCTCCATAATAAAATTAATCCTTCATACTCCCCACAATACTTTATTCATGAATCCTTTCACTATCAAATTATTAAATTGTTTTCAAAAAAATATGCATCTTTCGCTTTAATTTTCACAAATATGTCAAAAACTAAACCAATAAAATCTACTAAAGTTGCTGATAGTCCTAAGGTAGAGTCTGTTCAGCCCTTTGAAATCAACAACAAACTTTTTAAAACTATTTTTTGGATATTGGTGGGTTTAGTGTTTGTCGTTCGCCCTTTTTTGAGCACTCAGTTTGGCCCGAGTAGTGATGAAATGTATCATAAAGGTATTGGGGATTTGGCATGGGAGTATTATGCTACTTTTGGGAAAAATGATACTGTATTTGACTATAAGCCAAATGATAGAGATGACGCTTCATTGATGATGATAAACTATAGCCCAGCTTTAGAGGGAATTTCTGCGGGCATTTATAAAAATACTGGGTGGGACCCATTTACGGTTAGGCATATCGTTTTTAGTTTTTTTACTTTTATGTTGTTTTTATTTGTTGGCTTGGCAGCTCAGAGAGTGGCAGGCTGGCGGGCAGCAGTTTTGGCACTTTTGTTTATGTTATTGAGTCCTCGTATTTTTGCTGAGTCGTTTAATAATGCTAAAGATCCCACCTTTGCTGCGGCTTATATGCTATTTACATTTGGCGCTATTTGGTTTTTAGATGAACTTAAAAAACCCTCTTGGAAAGCCACACTATTACTGACTTTTGGATTAGGATTTTCGCTCATGATACGTTCAGGGGGTATCATGGTTTATGCCTATATTTTATTATTTGTGTTTTTAGCTATTATGACGCAACAAGAGCTACGAGAGCAATTTCTAAAACTTAATTTTGCCTTTTATAAAGATACCATTGTTAAGCTTGTTTTTGCATTGCTGGTATCTTGGGTGATAGCTTTGATACTGTGGCCAGCAGCTTTAAGAGACCCTATTATGTTTCCTATTAATGCACTTAAAATTCAAGCTCAATTCCCAATTATCATAAGAGTATTGTTTGGTGGAGCGTATGTACCTTCAAACGAAGTACCGTGGTCATATAACCCAACATACATTTGGCTAACTTCTCCTATTATAGTTTTAGCAGGTGTGATTGCTGGCTTTGCACTCATTCCTAAGCTATTAAAAAACTTTGATAAAAAGCACCTTTTTGTTATTGGTTTCATTACTATTTTCCCAATCTTTTTTATTATTTATAAAAAGTCTGCACTTTATAACGGATGGAGACATAGCTATTTTACTTATACAGGTGTTGTTTTGTTTGCTGCCGTAGCTTTTGAGATGATCTTTAGATTACTAAAAAATAAAACTCACCATATTGTCCTTTATGCTGTTTTAGCGATTGGACTTCTTTTGCCAACGATTTTTATAGCTGAAAATTTGTCAGTTTCAATGAATTATTTCAATGAATTGTCGGGTGGGTTTGATAAAGCCTATGGAAATTATCAGATAGATTATTATGCATCGAGTGCACGCCCAGCAGCTGTTTGGGTGGCAAAAAATATTCCTTTTAAAGAGGGAGAGAAGATAGTCTCTAACAATCCGTGGGAACTCAATGTGACTTGGGAACAACAAAAATCAAAGCATAGATCTGAGTATATTCGCTTTCGTGAGCGTAATGAGAACGATTGGGATTATGCTGTTTTTCTCCCGCAGTTTGTAGATCCTAATATGATGCGCAAAGGGTTTTTCCCACCAAAAGGTACTATACATACTGTAAAGATTGACAACTCTACGTTGGCTTGTGTGGTCAAGAGAGAAAATAAATCTGACTTTTTTGGAATCGAAGCAGTCAAGAAAAATGACTTTGCTACAGGAATAAAACTACTCGAAGAAGCCATAAAATATGACATAAATAATGAAATAGCTTGGGCATATTTAGGTTTAGCATACGCTAATGTTGGCCGAACACAAGATGCTATAACAGCTCTAACCAACTCGCTCAATATTAGTCCTGAATATCAGCTACCTGCTTATTATTATCAGCAGATTTCGGGGAGGAGATAAATGTTTTTCAAGTCTATCTTATCGCTGTATAATCAACTGCCTGATATGCTCTTCATCGGTATTGAGCATGAGAATGTAGAAGTAAGTTCCATCAGGGACTGGTTGGTTTTTATGTGTTCCTGCCCAGTCATTTTCGTAATCTCTAGTTTCGTAAACAACATCTCCCCATCTGTTGAAGACTTTTAAATTAAGGGGTCTATAATCATCTAAATTGTTAAATATTAATTTGTCATTAATGCCGTCATTGCCTGGTGAGAAACCTTCTGGCAATTTGCCTGTAAACTGA
>JBIKJU010000188.1:0-4413 GCA_044360745.1 Chitinophagales bacterium | reverse complement strand
CATGTTACCATTGCTCAAAAATACAGAGAATTCCCGTATCGTCAGCGTGTCTTCTAAAGCGCACTTCGGAGGTCGAATAGATTTTGACACCATCAACGAACCAAAAGGATATTTTGTATTTAAACAATACGAACATTCTAAACTCGCTAATGTGTTATTCACTAAACATTTAGCAAAACTACTCGAACCACAAGGTATCACTGTAAACTGTCTTCATCCAGGTTTTGTTAAAACTACAATCGGAAATAAATCTGGTACTAAGCTTACTAGCGTAGTTTGGTCCTTGCTAACAAACTTTGCTTTGTCATCAGATAAGGGTGCAGAAACTTCTGTATATTTATGTTCTTCTGATGACGTGAAAAAGACTACGGGAATGTATTTCGACAAAAAGAAAGCATACAAAGGTGCTGATATTGCTCGTGATGAAAATTTACAAAAACAATTTTGGGAGTGGAGCGAAAAGGTAGCGGGAATGAAGTATTGAAATAGATTTTTTGACTATGCGATTTTTGACATTAGTTTTTGTTTTGGGGTGTATAATGGAAATGAAATCGCAAGATGTCAAGCCTATTGAGTTTAGTCAACCAAACTTACAAGATGAGAAAAAACCTGTTTACACTATAGTAGAGCAAATGCCAACGTTTCCAGGAGGGGAAGGAGTCATTTTTACTTTTGTGAAAAAGAACATAAAATACCCAAAATATGAGATAGAGAATGGCATACAAGGTAGAGTCATAGTGGGATTTATGATTGATACCAATGGGCGCGTTTACGACATAGCAGTTAAAAAAGGAGTATCGCCAGGTTTAGACAGTGCTGCTGTTGAAGTAGTTTCAAAATTCCCCAATTTTACACCTGGCAGGCATAGCGGCAAAGTGGTAAGGGTGGCTTATGTTTTGCCGATCATGTTTAAACTACCTGATGAGAAAGTTATTTCTTTAGAATCTGAGAAAGCATTTTCAAATACAGCAGATGTAGTATTATTTAGAGAAGTTAGTGGAAGTTTTAATCTATGTGTTAAAGACTTAGGCAAGGCAACTTCTCAAGATATTTTAGTTCGTTTTTATTTAAACAAAGATTTTGTCATAGATGGCGAGCAAAGTAAAACAGACAAGAACACTTATGATAGTACATCTATAAGAGAATGTATGCAAAGGGCTTTTAAAACTCATATTTCACCAAAGCAAAAACAATTTGCCAATCAGTGGTACACCGTTCGGTACAAGTGATTTTTTGCGAAAGTCAATCTTAAAATGATTAGCTTAGCCTTATGAAAAATATACTTTCTTTCGCATTTATCTTTATAGTTTTTATCACAAATGCTCAGCATCATCAAATGTGTGGTACTGATGAAATGGGTCACGACTTATACCACCATTCTCCCACCCATGTTCAACAAGTCATGCAATATAATCGTCAATACCTAAATGATTTTACGGCTAGGTATATTAGAGAACATGGGGCAGGCAGAAGCGGCAATGATTCAGTATACTATATCCCCGTAGTTTTTCATGTTATTCATAATTATGGCACCGAAAATATTTCTGATGAGCAATTAATGAGTGGATTGAAAGTATTGAATCAGAATCTTCGGCTTCGAGGCCCTGATACAGCCTCCATCGTACCTGCTTTTAAATCTATTGCAGCTGATTGTGAAATAGAATTTGTGTTGGCACAAAGAGACCCCTCAGGTCGCTGTCATAGTGGTATCAATCGTTTTGCTGCATTATCTTCAACCATTGGCGATCATAGAGTAAAAGATATAGTGCATTGGAATCCCTCTCAGTATCTCAATATTTATGTGGTAAAAAACATCAATAATCTTGCGGGCCACTGTTTAATGCCTGATCAAGCTGCGGCAAAACCAGAGTGGGATGGCATAGTAATGTCGCATCAATATTTGGGCGATATAGGAACATCAAATCCCTTGCGATCAGTGGTGATGGCTCACGAAGCTGGCCATTATTTAAATTTGTTTCATATTTGGGGAGGTAATAATGTGCCAGGTTATTTTTATTTGCCAGTGGGGCAATCTAGTAACTGTGCGGTGGGTGACAGTGTAGCTGATACACCTCCTACCACAGGTTGGTCTGTTTGTAATTTGGCAGCTGCTTCTTGCGGAAATATTGTAGATAATGTTCAAAATGCTATGGACTATAGCTACTGTAATTTTATGTTTACGCAAGGTCAACGTGCGCGAATGCGAGCAACACTAAAATCTTCTGTAGCCAATAGAAACAACCTAATCAAACCTCAGAACCTAACGGCTACTGGTGTTTTTGACAGTACTTTATGTAGCGCTAGAATCAGATTGCCTAAGCAAACGGTTTGTATAGGCGATACGCTTTTTATGTATGATGCTAGTATACGACTCCCTACATCTTGGCAGTGGCATTTTGGAGATGGAAATACATCTTCCTTACAGCACCCTACTCATGTATATATCCAGCCTGGTAAATTTTACATTTATCTTTATGCTACTCAGAATGGCATGACGCTAAAAAGTGATTCGGTCTTGGTGCATGTGACAGATATTGGTACCTATCCTTTTTATGTTCAAGACTTTGAAAATGTCAACACACTAGATGAAGCATGGCTTTGGAATATTTCTGACAACGATAGTTTGAGATGGAAAAAATCAGCTATAGGACAAGGCTTTAATAGTAACTATTCAATAGTTTTACGTCCAAATGATAGCACAGATTTATATACTGGCAGGACAGTGCTTTATTCTGAAGGGGTAAACTTATTTAATATCAATAGTCCTGAGTTTAATTTTAAATATGCATTCTCTCGAAAAGTAGCTAACAATCTCGATCAACTGGAGGTTTTTATCTCTAATGATTGTGGTAAAAATTGGATTTCAATAGGAAGACGAACAGCCAACACGCTCAATACAGCTCCAGCTTTGATTGATGATAAAAATTGGACTCCAGCCGATTCTACTCAATGGAAAACATTTGCATATTCCATTCCGAACGCTAATGCTACGTATAATTTTTTGTTTAAAATTGAGTACACCAATTATCGTGGCAATGTACTTTATATAGACAATATCAATGTAAACGCAAAAGACTATACCAATATAGAAGAAGTCTATTTGAACGAAACTACTATTTATCCTAACCCTACCAATGATGTGATTTTTATATACTCATCGTTAGACGAAATGAGTTATGAATTGTTTGACATCACTGGGGCAATTTTAAATGTAGGAAAAACCACTCCTTCAAAACAAGAAATCAGTTTGAACAATCTACCAGCTGGGATTTATACCTTATCACTAAAAAGCGGAGATTTTCAAACGCGAAAAAGAGTGGTGAAGTATTGATTCTTTAATTTCCTACACTCCCAACTTTCTTCTAGGCCATAAAAAGTCTAGAACAATAAAAATAAGAGCCAAAATCAAGAAATATATAAACTGGTCATCATAGTCTGTGTACACCATTTCTTCAAAATCATTTTTGTCTAATTTCCCTAAATCTTTTAAGATTTGTTGTGCAGTAGAGGTTGTGTTATCTAACTGATAAAATTTTCCTTTACCAGCTACTGCATATTCTCTTAAGGCATCGGTGTTTACTTTAGACAAAACGATATTGCCATCACCATCGCGCTTGTAGTCTCCATTGGCTAATGGTATTGGTGAACCAGAGGTAGTTCCAACAGAGAGCGTATAAACTTTTATGCCTTTTTCTGCTGCATCATTTATAGCATTTAATGCCCCTTCTTCATTATCTTCTCCATCAGATATGACAAGTATAGCTTTAGAGGTATTTTCTTCTTTTGAAAATGATTGGGTGGCTAATGAAACGGCCTCGCCCACAGCCGTACCCTGTGTAGGCACCATAGCAGGCGACAACGATTTTAAATACATTTTAGAAGCGGCATAGTCTACTGTAAGCGGCATTTGCAAGTAGGCTCTTCCAGCAAATACCACCAAGCCCAAACGGTCGTTATTAAGCTGGTCTATAAATCGAGATACAAAATTTTTTGCTTTTGATAATCTATTGGGAGATACATCTTCGGCAAGCATACTTTTTGAAACATCTAGCGCTACTATAAGGTCTATGCCACTTCTAGTTACTTTTTCTTGTCGTGTACCTATTTGTGGATTGGCTAAAGCGATGATAAGTGATACGTAGGAGAGTGAAAAGAAAACAAATTTTATAACATCGAAACTTAATGAATAAGAGCGGATTAACTTGTTTATCAATATTGCACTTCCAGCTTTTGCTATTTTATTTTTTCGCCAATAAAGAAACCCTAAAAAAAGCACAAAGAAAAGCACCCAAACGATTAGAAGCCATAGATAAGAGGGATGTTGAAATCTAAACACGTTTTTTTAGTTTAAGTAATGGTTCTGAAAAAAGTGTATCTGCCGAGCCAATAAATTATCATTAAAATCAATGCTGC
>JBIKJU010000187.1:0-4425 GCA_044360745.1 Chitinophagales bacterium | reverse complement strand
AAATCCTTATAGAAAAACGAACAATTCTGGTAAAAGTTGTGGGTTTGCATCAGCTGGTCATGAGCGTGGCGATATTATTTGGAATTGGCCAAGTGTAGGTGATTGGGTGCATGTAGAAGGACACTTAGTGTGGGATAGAGGGCATCCGCCTGCTAATGTAGAAATTCACCCTGCACAGCTATTGGCTATCAGACGAAATCTACCTGAGAAATTAGCTTTTTTGGATAATTCATATGTATATGCTACCCGTGTAGATGTATTTGCAAATGGAGATGGTGGTGCACTAAGAAACAATAGACAAGACTCCCCTGATTTTGTACAAAAAGTAAAAATGAGTAAAAAGGATTACACTATTCCTATAACGGTATTTTTACCCAAACCATCGCAAGAAGCACAACTTAAAGTCAGTATTCTAGCTCGAAATGGAAATACTTTTAAGCCAGCTGAAAAAATAATTTTCAGTAACGATACGGCTATTATTTATATACCATGGCGGTCTGCGGATGGGCATGATATAGATATTTTTGCAAAGTCATTTTTTTTCTACTGGGATGAAGGTGTGGGTGTAGATACCAGTTTGTATCCTATAGACGAATATGATGTGTATCTGCAATCTTTATTTTTTAAAAAGCAAAATGATTTTTTAGGTATCACAGAGAATAGAGTATTTGTAAATATAGGCTCAAACTGGATTTTCATAAATGACTTTTTGGGAGGAAAGAAAAGAATACTAACCAATGGCATAGGACACAGTGCTAAACGGAAATGGAAACTCTCTAATTCATTTAAAATATATGTGCCACGCGACAAGCATTTTAGAGTCTTCTCTGATGGATGGGATGCTGATGGTGTGGATTATTTTATGGGTGATATTTTCAACCCCTATTCACCATGCACTAGACGTGTTAAGGCTACTTTAAAAGCCAAACTTTTTAGCTTCAATCATATGATTTTATCTGGATGTATGGATGACCATTTGGGAGAAGTATCTCTGCTCCATTCCTTTCAGTCGTTGAGTGAAAAAAACTATTTTCTAAACTATGCTAAAACAGGAATAAATGAAGACCCCTGCCCTTTTAGTAAATTCCGTTTAGAAAAGAGATATTATTTAGGCTATACTATAGAACGAAAATGAAAGATTTAGAATCAATTAGAAATTTTTGCATAGCTAAAAAAGGTGTGTCGGAATCCTTCCCCTTTGGTGGCGATGTGTTGGTTTTTAAAGTAATGGATAAAATGTTTGCACTCATACCTCTAGATGCGATACCAAAACGCATAAATCTAAAAATGAATGTAGAACTTGTAGAAGAGTACCGAGCAAACTTTTCATCCATTTTGCCAGGTTATCATATGAATAAAAAAATGTGGAATACCGTAATGATTGAAGGTGATGACTTACCGCTAAAAGAACTTTACTTCATGATAGACCATTCGTATCAAGAGGTAGTGAAAGGACTCTCTAAAAAACAAAAAGCGGAATTAGCATCATTAGATTAAAAAAAACGAATACTAACCATTGAGCAAACTCAACACTGTACCTATTTTTTCTCGCAGTTGCTTTCGTTCTACTATAAAATCTAAAAATCCATTTTTAAGTTGAAACTCGGATGTCTGGAAGCCTTCTGGAAGTTTCTTTTTAATAGTTTCTTCGATCACTCTTGGTCCTGCAAAACCAATCAAAGCACCTGGCTCTGCTATGTTCAAATCGCCTAGCATAGCGAATGAGGCGGTAACACCACCAGTGGTAGGATTTGTAAGCAGTGAAATATAAGGTAGCTTTTTCTCCGCTAACTGATGTAATTTAGCAGATGTTTTGGCCATTTGCATCAGTGAGAATGCTGACTCTTGCATACGAGCTCCGCCCGACTTTGAGATAATCATAAAAGCTGAGTTGGTAGCCAACGCTAAGTCTTTACCACGTGCTATCTTCTCTCCCATCACAGACCCTAGCGAACCACCCACAAATCTAAAATCCATTGCAGCTATCACTAGTGGATAAGCATCTACATGACCATTAGCTACACGCATAGCATCTTTTAACCCTGATGCTTTTTGAGCATCCGCTATTCGCTTATCATAGGGTTTAGTATCTTCAAAATTAAGGATATCGACAGAGCTAAGATTTGGAAAGTGCTCTGTCCATTTTTTGTCGTCAAAAATTAAATCAAAATAATCTTCTGCATCTATCTTCTCATGATAGCCACATTCTGGACATACGTGCAGATAATCTCGGAGTGTAGTGACTAAAACAGCTTTTTTGCATCCATTGCATTTATGCCAAATTCCATCTGGAGTTTCGAGCTTCTCATCTGTAGAGGTATCTACACCTTTACGTAGTCGTTTCCACCATGGCACTCTACCTTCTTGCATATGTTTTATTCAATATTTTAGAGAAAATTTAAGCTATAGTAATACCGTCATTGAGATACACATCTTGAATGGCATTCAATAAGGCCACCCCTTCTTTTAGTGGACGTTGGAATGCTTTTCTACCAGAGATAAGACCCATACCACCAGCACGCTTATTGATAATAGCAGTAGCTAATGCCTCAGCCAAGTCTGTATCGCCAGATGATGCTCCTCCGCTATTGATAAGTCCTACCCTACCCATGTAGCAGTTTGCCAGTTGGTAGCGAGTGAGGTCTACTGGGTGATCAGTCGTCAATTCAGAATATACTTTTTTATGTGTTTTACCAAAGTTTATAGCGTTGTAGCCGCCATTATTTTCTGGCAATTTTTGTTTAATGATATCTGCTTGAATAGTCACACCTATATGATTGGCTTGGCCAGTAAGGTCAGCCGATACATGATAGTCTACCCCATCTTTTTTAAATGCATTATTTCTAGTGTAGCACCATAAAATAGTTGCCATACCCAACTCATGAGCATATTCAAAGGCTTTTGCTACTTCTACGATTTGACGTTTAGACTCTTCAGAACCAAAATAAATAGTAGCACCTACGGCTACAGCACCCATATTCCAAGCATCTTTTATAGTACCAAACATGATTTGATCAAATGAATTTGGATAACTAAGAAACTCATTGTGATTGATTTTTACGATAAATGGTATCTGATGAGCATATTTGCGCGCTACAGAAGCCAAAACGCCATAAGTAGAGGCTACACCATTGCATCCGCCCTCTATAGCTAGTTTCACTATGTTTTCGGGATCAAAACAAGCTACATTAGGAGCAAAAGAAGCTCCAGCACTATGCTCTATCCCCTGGTCTACTGGCAAAATAGACACATAACCTGTACCTCCCAATCGGCCAGCATTAGCTAAAGTTTGTAAACTTTGGAGGGTGCGGATATTACGATTAGAATCTTTCCAATAGCTCTCTACAAAATCGGCTTTGGGTAAGTAAAGAGCAGATTTATCAATAGTAGAAGATTTATGATTAAGCAAATAGTTTGCTTTTTCATCTCCTATGTTTTTTACGA
Organism: Chitinophagales bacterium; assembly: GCA_044360745.1. Classification (GTDB taxonomy): domain Bacteria; phylum Bacteroidota; class Bacteroidia; order Chitinophagales; family LD1; genus CALAYL01. The sequence goes on along the minus strand of JBIKJU010000187.1, from coordinate 981 downwards.
TTTCGTCTAATGTCATGATGATTGATTATTTATAGATGAAGTGCAAATTTACACTTATAGCTTAAATTAGGAAGTACTTTGAAAAAGACAGCGTATTAGACTCAAAAATAGCTAGTTTTATTTTAAATTTTTGTTGATTTGTTTATTGAATTTAGAGATATAAGCTATCTTAAGTTTAAAAAAGACTATTTTTATGCGGATATATCCAAGTTATGCCCAATGCTAGGACAACCTTACAACCAATAACAAACCGACAAAAAATTATAACTTGCGGTTTGTAATTTGACAATAAAATTTATGACTTTAGAACAGTACATAGACAACATAAATAAACGATACCAACTTGGAAATGCAACCGAGCATACTTTTCGTGGCGACCTGCAACAACTGCTAGAAAGTTTAGTGCCTGACATCAGGGCGACCAACGAACCCAAAAGACAATCTTGCGGAGCACCCGACTACATTCTGACCAAAAAAGAAATACCAGTAGGTTTTATTGAAGCAAAGGACATTGGCGACAAAGACCTTGAAGGAGCAAAGAAAACTGGCAACAAAGAACAGTTTGACCGTTATAAGGCTTCGTTGAATAACTTAATTTTTACCGACTATTTAGACTTCCATTTATACATTGACGGAGTTTTCACTACAAAAATTGCAATTGCCTACTTAGAATTCCCCTCCTCTGGAGGAGGGGCAGGGGTGGTTGTTCCGCTACCCGAAAACTTTGCAACTTTTACAAATCTCATCAAAGACTTTGCTTCTCACGTTGGGCAGACAATAAAAAGTTCAAAAAAACTGGCAGAAATGATGGCGGGCAAAGCTCGCCTACTTTCTGATGTTATTGAAAAGGCGTTAACAAGTGACGAAGCAAATAAAGAAGACAGTACACTTAAAGACCAGATGAACGCCTTTAAGCAAATCCTTATTCACGACATAACTCCGAAAGGTTTTGCTGACGTATATGCTCAAACTATTTCTTAC
>JBIKJU010000026.1:0-14461 GCA_044360745.1 Chitinophagales bacterium | reverse complement strand
AGTGTCTAAACCTGCTATCAATACTCCCCAAATCAATGGCAAACCAAAAAGTAGTTTTAATCCTATAGCCATTCCCAATACCTCTGCTAAGTCACAAGCTACAATAGCTATTTCAGCTAATGCAAACAACGTATAGTTTATAGGTTTACTGTATGTCTCACGAGATGCTTGTGCTAAGTCTTTGCCGCTAACAATACCTAATCTAGCACAGAAGCTTTGAAGCATCACCGCTATTAAATTTGACATTAAAAGTACCCACAATAACTTAAACCCATATTGACTTCCTCCAGCTATATCAGTAGCCCAGTTGCCTGGATCCATATAACCTACACAAACCATAAAAGCAGGACCAATAAACAACAAAAAACGCCTTCTCCAGCTCATGGTTCCAGTGGTGTCTATAGTACCGTGTACTTCTTCTAATGATTTGCCCGACATTTTTATCTTTGGTCTATGGTTCAAAAATACGTTATATTATCGTTAGTTTATATTTTCATCTTTACAAATAATGCTATGAGTCAAAAAAATAAGTCCTACAGTATGCTGAATCTTGGCGATTCGTACACTATCGGTGAGGCTGTAATGGATACTGATCGATTCCCGATGCAAGCAGTAGCAATGCTTAAGAAAAAGGGAATCAATTTTCATACTCCAAACATTATCGCCAAAACAGGCTGGACCACAGATGAACTAAACGCTGCAATTCAGGATGAAAAATTGACAAAAAAATTTGATTTTGTAACGCTTTTAATTGGCGTAAATAACCAATACAGACAAAGAGATTTAGACAACTATAAAACAGAGTTTACAGATTTATTGAAACAAGCTATTGCTTTTGCAGACGGCAAAAGAGAGAGAGTAATAGTTCTTTCTATTCCAGATTGGGGAGTGACCCCTTTTGTATCGCAGGATGCAAAAAAAAGAAGTGGTGAACAAATCGGAGAAGAGATAAAGCAATTTAACGAAGCTAGTAAAGAAATATGTGCAGCAATTTCGATAAAATACATTGATATTTTTCCGCACTCACAAACAGCAAAAGAGGATTTATCGTTGATAACTAAAGATGGTCTTCACCCTTCTGAACTTATGTATAAACACTGGGCAATGCTAGTGGCTAGGTATATTGAAGAAGTATTGAAATGATCGCTATCCATACGCCTACACGTTTAGAGGAAATAAACTTGCCTATTTTAGAAGAAAAAGGCGTTGCTCTTTTTATAAAACGTGATGATTTAACACACCCTCACATTCAGGGCAACAAATGGAGAAAACTAAAGTATAATATTGAAAAACTAAAAAGCGAAGGTCTACAACAATTACTCACCTTTGGTGGCCCTGTTTCCAATCATATATATGCTACAGCTGCTGCAAGCAAACTGTTTAAATTTGAAAGTATTGGAGTGATAAGAGGATATGAGCATTTGCCACTAACGCCTACACTTCTGTTTGCTCAACAACATGGAATGAAATTAGTGTTTTTAAATAAGAATGAATATGAAAAAAGATTTGACATCTCTTTTTTAGAAGAAAAAACTGGAGGATTAAAAAACACACTCATTGTTCCTGATGGTGGGTCTAATATTTTAGCGGTGCGAGGTGTAAAAGAAATGATAGATGAGGTGCAAATACCATTTGATGTTTGTGCAGTAGGAGTCGGCACTGGTGGAACTTTAGCAGGTTGCATATTAAATAAACAAAACGCAAAAGTAATTGGATTTAGCTCTCTTATTGGTGAAGGATCTGAAGAGGCTGTAAGTTCTCTTATCATAAATTCATCAACTCCAGCTCAATGGGAAATAAATAAAGATTATCAGTTTGGTGGATATGGAAAAATAACAGACGAGCTTTTGCTTTTTGTTCGTGATTTTTATCAATCTACTAATATTCTTCTAGATCCAATATACACTAGCAAAATGATGCTTGGTCTTTTAGATATGATTAAAAAAGATAACTTTATAAGAGGTAGTAGCATAGTAGCCATTCATAGCGGAGGATTGCAGGCTTGGAGTAGTTCTCAAAAGCTAAACGACTTTTTGACAAAGCAAATATTCGCCTAAATCTCATGCCCACAATGACAACAATAGATAGCTCCTTGAAGATGTTGCCTATGTCCGCATGCAGAGCAACTAACTGAAGTATCTGTGGTTGATTTAACATCACTTTTTGCTAACTCAGCTGTCACTATACCTGTAGGTACGGCTATGATGCCATAACCTAAAATCATTACTACCGAGGCTAGGAACTGACCTAGTGGCGTGACAGGTGATATATCTCCATACCCAACCGTAGTGAGTGTAACAATACACCAATATATAGCTTTCGGAATACTCGTAAATCCATTTTCTTTACCCTCTATCACATACATTAAAAACCCTATCAAAACTGAAATGATTAAAATAAAATATATAAATACGACTATTTTTCCTCTACTGGCATAAAGTGCCTTTTTGAGATGTATAGATTGTCCTGAAAACATAGGATGATTTAGGATTTTAAACAAACGTAATAATCGTAATGCCCTCACTATAGCAAAAACAGTAGTGCCTGTAAAAAATAATGATAAATACATCGGCAGTAAGGCACATAAATCTATAATTCCATAAAAGCTAAAAACATATTTTCGAGGCTTATTTATCACCCATATTCTCAAAAAATATTCTACTGTAAAAAAAACAGTGATAATCCACTCAAATGTAATAAGTGTGCTGTGATGAATTTTATCAAATTCCTCCACGGTTTCTAACATCAAAAGTAGTGTACTAAATAAAATGAGACCCAATAAAACCAAATCAAACAGTTTGCCCCAAATGGTATGTGTGCCGTAAATAATGACATAAATCTGTTTTTTTAGTCTCTCATAAGAAAATGGACGGCTATTCATATACTGCTATTTTATTTTAAATGTATTACTATTAATGGCTTTTGAGAAATAGTAATACACCTTCCAAATCTAAACAAATTTTAAAATGATGCTGATTTTTAGCGTACTTTCGATGGTTCACAATCTAAAGACTATATTTACACAATCGATAAATAATTAAATGTATAATCGGCTTCTCTTTTTTTTACTACTCTCATTTTTCACTTCTTCTTTATTTAGTCAAGATGAAAAAAAAACAATTGAAATCTTAAATGCTGACCTACTTCGATTTTCTGAAACTAATGGCAGAAAAATAACGCGTTTGGTAGGCGATGTACAACTTCTACAAGACAATGTATTGATGTATTGCGACAGTGCGCTAATGGATAAAGAAGCAAATACTTTTGATGCTTTTGGTAGAGTGCATATAGAACAAGATAATACTCACACTTATGCTTCTATATTATATTATGACGGCAATACTAAAATGGCTCGACTCAAAAACAATGTAGTACTCACCGATGGTAAAGCACGAATAGAAACGCAAGAACTTTACTATGATATGAGCAATAAAATAACCTACTATATTGTAGGAGGCAGAGTATATAGAGAAGAATCAATTATCAAGAGTAGAGCAGGTTATTATTATACAAACACTGGAGATGTTTTTTTTAGAGGGAATGTAGATATCGAAGATCCTAAGTACAAACTTACTTCTGACACCCTAAAATACAATGTAGATACGGATATCACTACTTTTTTTGGCAATACCACTATCTATAATGATAAAAATGAGATAAAATGCAATAATGGATGGTATGACACCAAACAAAATGTAGCCTCTTTTGGTAAAAACACAAAGATAATTAATTCTACACAAGTGCTAGATGCAGACAGCCTTTATTATGATAGAAATAAATCTTATGGAAAAGCAATGAATGGATTTATCTGGCGCGATACCTCAATGAATGTAGAAATTCATGCGCAGCGTGGCGATTTTTTTGAAGAGCGAAAAAGAATTTATGCGTATCAAAAAGCATTTGCTATTTATAATTTAGATAATGATTCTCTTTTCATTTCGGGCGATACGCTATTTTCTCAAGAAAAATCTGAAACCGATACCACCAAAGTATTTCAAGTATTTAGAAACAGTAAGATTTTTATGCGAAGCATGCAGGGCGTTTGCGATTCGCTCTACTATGACATGGCAGACTCTACTTTTCGGTTTTATGTAAAACCTGTACTTTGGTCTGATAGCACACAACTCTCTGGCGATAGTATACACTTAGTCATAAAAAACAAACAAGCAGACTTAATAACGCTATACAACAATTCGCTGATTGTCTCTCCTGAAGATAAATACTACAACCAAATACAAGGGAGAATTGTATATGGGTATTTTAAAGAAAACGCGCTTGACAAAATGAATGTGAGAGGCAATGCAGAAAGTCTTTATTTTGGAAAAGATGATAAGGAAAAATACATAGGAGCTAACAGAGCTAAAAGCGCAAATCTGGATATGTATTTTGGTGATAAAAAGATAAGCAAAGTAGTTTTTATAGATAAGCCAGAAGCTGTTTTTATTCCTAATAAAATGCTGACCAATGATGATCAATTTCTCAACCGATTTCAGTGGCTGATAAAACGAAAGCCTCAATCTAGAGAGGAAGTGATGCACAAACAAAATCTAAATACCCAATAATATGACAAACATTAGCAATACATTAAATATCCCCTCTACTCAGGCTAAAAGAGTGGTGGTGGTGGGGTGTGGATTTGGGGGACTAGCTACCGTAAGGTCATTGATGGGTAAAGGGTTTCAAGTAGTATTGTTTGACAAAAATAATTATCACACCTTCCAGCCCCTACTTTATCAGGTAGCTACAGCAGGACTAGAAGCCGACTCAATTGCTTACCCTATCCGAAAAATTTTTACAAAAGCAAAGGATGTTTTTTTTAGATGGACAAATGTGTCACGGATAGACACCGCTGAAAAGAAAATTTATACAGATATAGGAGAGTGTGATTATGACTACCTCGTACTAGCCACTGGAGCTACTACCAATTTTTTTGGCAATGAAAATATAAGTAGAAATGCTATGCCCATGAAATCAGTAGTAGAGTCACTAAATCTGCGTTCTTTGATTTTACAACACTTAGAAGAGGCTACTATTGTTACAGACCCTATCAAAAAACAACAACTCCTAACCTTTGGTATAGTGGGCGGAGGACCTACAGGAGTAGAGCTAGCAGGAGCACTTTGCGAGTTAAAAAAACATGTGTTACCTAATGACTATCCTGAATTAGATTTTACAGAAATGAAGGTTTTACTCATAGAGTCAGGTACCGAAATTCTTCAAAATATGAGTCATGAAAACCAATCAAAAGCTAGAGAATATCTTGAAGAGTTAAGTGCGACCATCTTATTCAATACTCGTGCCGATGATTTTGACGAGCATTATATTACTACTGCCGATGACTCTCAAATCCCCTGTGCTACACTCATTTGGGCTGCTGGTATAAAAGGCGATTCCCCTGAGGGTCTTACTGAAAATAACTTCACCCCAAGCAAACGAATCCTAACCGATGAATTTTGCAAATTAAAAAATGACACATTTGTATACGTTATTGGTGATTTGAATTGTATGACTAGCGAACAATTTCCAAAAGGATACCCACAGGTAGCACCACTTGCGATTCAACAAGGTGAATATGTTGCAAAACATATCATAGCATCATTAGCCAATAAAGTTCTTCCAGCTTTTGAATATATTGATAAAGGCTCTATGGCCACTGTAGGCAGAAACAAAGCAGTAGTAGAAGCTGGAAAAATTAAGTTTGGAGGTTGGATAGGTTGGATGGCTTGGATGGCAGTACACTTAATGCAGCTAGTAGGTTTTAGAAATAGATTAGTGGTATTTATAAACTGGGTGTGGAACTACATCAACTATGATAAAAACATACTATTAATTATTAGACCTTACAAAAAACTAGATTAAAGTCCGCCATCGCTTTGGTCTACAAAAAGATATTTAAGTGCAGAAATCATAGCAAATGCGACTAAGAAATAAAATGATGCTGTAATAAGTGTAAGCCTTACCTCCATTGAATTTAAGACTGACTTCCCTGTCCAAAAAAAGATAATACCATACAGCACTATTGCTATTAAAACAAAATAGATAGCTGACTGAAAAAAGTATTTTTTATTGTTTTTAGTTAGAAGTTCTAACCAAGGATTAAACATCACAAAAAAAATGACGCCAAAACATCCACTGTACATTACTAGTTCAGTAGATCTCAAAGCATACTTAGACAAAAACATACACAACAAGCTTAGCCCTAGAGCAAAACCAAACTGAACAGAAGGAGTTATCTTTTTAAGCATAGAGCTACTAAACATTTCTCCCGGTGTTCTCAAATTTTCATCAGACATGATATAATATTAAGTTACAATTATAACTAAAGTATCTATAATCTTTTTTAACATTTCTAACAGAGTAGATCAATTCTCATCATTCTCAGCAAACTCCCACATAGCACGAATAACACGCATGAGAACGCTAAGAACAATATAAAACAAGCTTACACTAAATAATATTTTCAAAAACTCTGGATGCTTTTGGATAGAATCTCCCGATATTAATCTCGCCATCATCAACACTACGATGACTATACTAGCATATGCTCCCCAAGAGGGTAAAGTATATTGTTTAAATGAAGTCTGAAAAATAGAAAGTATATTGTTGACTAAAGAAAAAAACACAATAGATACAAAAGACAAGACAAAACAAAAATAATTGGGCGCACTAAATATTTTAGCTAATGCCATGCCTATTAATCCAAAAAAAATCGCAAATAAAGCCTGTCGAAGAGGTGTAAGGAAATTGACTATAAAGTTGGTGTTTTGATACATCTTAGAATAATCAACAACTAATTGGTTGCATTGTTTTGATGTTTGCAATCATATCTTTAACCATATTTTCTAGTTCAAATTCATGTTTCCATCCCCAATCTTTTCTGGCTATAGCATCATCAATAGACTGAGGCCAGGTAGTTGCTATTTGCTGTCTAAAGTCGGGTTTGTATTTAATCGCAAAATTAGGTAAAAATTTAGATATAGCATCAGCCAATTCAGCAGGGGTGAAACTCAATGAACTGAAATTATAAGATGACTTAACGGTTAAACTTTCTTTATTCGCATCCATAAGCTCTATAGTGCCCCGTATAGCATCATCCATATACATCATTGGCAATCGTGTTGATTCCTCTAAAAAACAAGTATAAGAGCCCTTTTGAATAGCTTCAAAAAAAATATCAACTGCATAATCTGTGGTACCACCCCCTGCTTTTGTTTTATAACTAATTAAGCCGGGATAACGTAAAGAACGAACATCTAAACCATGCTTTTGATTATAATACTCACACCATCTTTCTCCAGCCAATTTGCTTATTCCATATACTGTAGAAGGCTCGGTGATAGTGTATTGAGGGGTTTGAATGGCAGGTGTAGTAGTGCCAAAAACAGCTATTGTACTTGGATAAAAAACTCGCTCTATATTCATTTCAACGGCAACATCTAAAACAGATAAGAGACCATTGATATTAATATCCCAAGCCTTTTTAGGGAATTGCTCCCCTGTAGCTGACAGGACTGCGGCTAAATGATAAATTTGATTTACCTTATGCTTTTGGATGAGGTGTCTTAGTTGATCGAGTTCTAAGATATTGAGTGTTTCAAAAGTTATATCAGTACTAAAATTAAATGACAATGGCCTAATATCAGTAGCTATTACTAAATATCCCATAGTAGCTAAACTAGCAGAAAGTTCTGTTCCTATTTGGCCTCCAGCACCTGTTATTAAAACTACCTTTTTTGACATTTAATGAATATAAAACAAAGCTAAAATAAAATTTCAAACTCAGTATGATTTGAAATTTCACAAGAAGTAATTGAAACTTTATCAACTCTAGCACCTTCTGGACCATGATGACAAAAATCAACTAACTTGAACACTAAAGATTGCTCCCCCTGAGCTACAACCTCAACCTTATTCTCTTCCACATTTCTCACAGTGCCCACTATCCCAATGACATCAGCCATCTGTTTAGTGGTCTTTCTAAAAGAAACTCCTTGTACCTTTCCTGTTATTAATACGTTTAAACAAATCATTGAGCTAAAATAAAAAAGGGCTCGATAAACGAACCCATTTTTATAATTTTTAAGTGTATTAGAATTTCAAGATTTTAAATTCCGTACGTCTATTTTCTTGATGTTGTTCATCAGTACAAGGAGTGACTATTGTACCTTCGCATGCACAATTATTAACCAATCTACTTTCTCCGTATCCAGCTGCAACCATTCTTGATATAGAAATACCTCTAGAAGCGATATATTGCACAGCAGCTTCAGCACGCTTAGCAGATAAGTTAGCGTTATATTTAGCCGTTGCTCTACAGTCTGTATGAGAGCTTAACTCTATCTCTAAGGTTGGGTTATCTTGCAATACTTTCACTAACTTATCCAATTCTTTTGCAGCGTCAGGGCGAATAAAGTGCTTATCTAAGTCATAATAGATATTCTCGATTTTGATAGCCACGCCTTTTTTCACTTTTTCTAACTCAAGAGTAGCATATAAAGTAGAAGGAGCAGTTTTTCCTACAGTACTGGTGGTTGTAGAAACCGTTAAATATTTAGTTTCTGTATCTTGCAAGTCTTTAGAACCTTCTATACGATATTGAGTGTTTGGCTCAAGAGCATAATATACTTTTCCATCAGCTCCTGTTACTTGTGGCTCTGCTTTCTGAGTAGTAGTATTTATCAATTTTACATTAGCCATATCAAGAGGCTCTCTAGTTTTCTTATCAAGAACTAAAACTTCTAGATTTATACCTCCTTCTTTAACTAAAGGTATTTTCACATTTACAGGCTTATCAAGAGTTTCTACTATAACTTCATTTTGTAAATAGCCGCCTTTTGAAGCTACAAATTTGTATGTTCTTTTAGGAGTAGCTGCAAAACATACATTACCATCTTTTGGAGTTAATTTATTACCTTTTTCATCTTTAATTTCATGCATAGATACTTTAGCTCCTTCTATAACTTCATTAGTTTTAGCATCATATACATTTACACATATCGTCACCCCTTTTTTAACAAACTTATAGATATCGTCATCACCTTGACCGCCTGGTCTATTAGATGCAAAATATCCAGTTTTATTATCCTTATCAATAATATAGCCAAAATCATCAGAATTTGTATTTATTGGAAATCCTAAGTTTTCTGGCTTTGACCAATCTGACTTAGAAGCTACTGAAGAAAATACATCTAATCCCCCAAGACCTAAATGTCCATTTGATGCAAAGAATAAACCATTGTCGCTAGAGATAAAAGGAAACATCTCATCACCACTTGTATTAATAGTAGGTCCCAAATTTACTGGAGCCTGCCACAATCCTGAAAGATCGCGGGTTGTTTTGTATAAGTCCATACCTCCATATCCACCAGGCATATCAGATGCAAAATATAATGTCTGTGCATCAGCAGATAATGCTGGATGAGCTACTGAGTATTCTTTATCGTTAAAAGGCACAGCTTCTATTAACTCATCACCCCATCTTTGTTCTGACGGCAAATAAACAAGTCTATAAATCTTTAACTTAACAATTTTATCACTACTAGTGACTGGCTTTCTTACATAGTTACTTCTAGTAACATACAAATCTTGTAGTTTAGCATTATAACTTGTAGGACCTTCATGGTATCTACCATTAGGGTTTTTACCTTTCAGTAAATTTGCAGTTGTATAGTTTCCGTTAGCATCTGGAGTTGCAACAAACTCTTGCAAAAATCCAGCATCTGTCCAATTATCTTCTATTCTGTATCTTCCAGATGTTATTCTATTTGAGCAGAAGACTAATTGGTTGTCTGTATAAAACATAGGACCAAAGTCAGATGAAGGTGAGTTTACCGGTAAATTTTCTATGGAATACAAACCATTGTCAACACTTAACTGTGCTACTTTGTCAAGACCAATAATCCTTTCTTTTATACTAGCGTCAGTTGGTGCAACAGCTAAATAATTTTTATAAGCGAACTTAGCTTCTGTATATTTCTGATTTGCTCTTAAAGCCTCAGCATAATAAATTTTGTTTAGAGGATTTGTAGTTTGGTCTTGTGCTAATAATTTGTACCAAGGCTCAGCGCTCTCCCAATCATTTAGCAAACGATAACTATCAGCAATTTGCTGACGAACATATGCATTTGAGTTGTCTTTCTTTATAGCATTACCGTAATAGGCAATTGCCTTTTTAAAGTCAAATTGCTTGAAGTACATATCGCCAACTTTGACGTTTGCATTTTGTCCAAATGCTGTTGTAGATGCAATAAGCATTACAATCAGTAATAATGGGTATTTATTAGTCATATATCCTTAGTTTTCTTTGTCTTTTAGTATTAGAAGTATTTTACATAACGTGGTGTAACAAATCTTTTCTTGTCATACCAGAAATCATATCCTAGCATTAATTCATGTGATCCAGTCTGATATCTTCTCAAATCAGTTATAGCATAATGATAAGCATATCCTACACGCAATTGTGGAGTGACTTTACCTTCTACCATGCCAACTACACCTTCCAAATTAAAATTCTTTCTTTTTGAACCAGTGGTATTAAATTTCTCTCCACCTGTACGAGCTGAAGCTGCTACCCAAATTCTATCAATAAACAATAACCCTAAATTAAAGTCAAAATCTGGAATGTTTTTAACCAAACCGGCTTGGTATCTCATCAAGAAAGATGGTTTAACTTTAACGATACTAGCATCTTTTCCAAAAACATACCCAGCAGTAACTAAATAATGATTATATAATTTAGAAACAGAAGTATTTGATGATGTTTCTATTTTTAGATTTCTAGCCAATGAACTAGGAAGTAAGTGAGGTACAGAAAATCCAACATAAAACTTCTTGCCATATAAGTATAATCCAGCTCCAAAGTTTGGAACAAAAAGATTCAAATTATTTGCAAATACGTTATCTGCTGCATTAGGTCTGTTAGCATCATAGGTTAAACCCTCAGATAGTCTATTTTGGAAATGAGCTAAAGACACTTGCACGCCTAAAGACAACTTAATGTCATTCTTAATTTTGATGCGATAAGCAAAAGATGGAGTAACCGTAAAGACATTTGTAAGTCCTAATCGGTCATTAGAGATAGTTCCGCCTAGTGCATACTGCTCCTTCCTCAATGGAGAATGAACACTAACGTTTGCTGTTCTTGGAGCTCCTTCTATGCCCACCCATTGATGTCTGTAAATGCCCATCATGCTAATGACTTCTTGACTTCCTGCATAGGCTGGGTTTATAAACAAACCATTAAACATATACATGTTGTAGTCTGGATCTTGCTGTGCCTTAAGCGTTGTCAGCGACAATCCTAAAAATGCTACGATGGCTAATTTTTTCATATTTCTATTTTTTTTAAAAGTAGCTCCCCTCAGAGAAAGGAGCTACATAGGTTTATAGTTTTTAACGTTGGATGACTACGAATTTAGCTTCAGATTTTTTGTTTCCATCATTATAGTTAAAGATGTAGTAGTATGTTCCGTCTGGTAAGTCTGTACCTGACAAGTTCTTGCCATCCCAATCATTTTTGTATCCTTCTCCACTTCTCCAAACTTCATCACCCCATCTGTTGTACACTTTAAGTACAGAGCGAGGATATTTGTCAGCACATGGCAATTGGAAGTTATCAAACTCACCATCACCATTTGGAGAGAATGCATTAGAGAAGAAACATGGATCTTCACAAACCACTCTCACAACTACTGTTGCTGTATCACAAAGATTAATTCCTGCAACATCTCCACAAACAACATAGGTGAATGTGTCGTTACCACAGTAACCTGTCTGTGCAGTGTAACTTATAGTTCCGTCAGGGTTTACAGAAATAGTACCTCCTTGTGTAGGATCAGTAGATACAGTTACAGTTACATTTGTAGCGTTTGTAAGTATATCATTGTTCAATACACCTATTGTTATAGTTCCATCTCTAGGTACGCTCGTAGTATCATCTACTGCTACTATTCGAGGAGTATCGCAAACATAGATTACAACATATGTAGTATCAAGCTGTGCAGGTTGTCCATTGTCACTAATGATATAAGTAAATGTATCTACTCCGCAGAATCCAGAATCAGGGGTGTAGGTTACAGTTCCGTTAAGATTAATAACCACCGTACCATTGCTTCCGTTCGTTACATTAGTTACAAATATAGAATCACCTGTAAATACATCTCCTGGTTGTGGTCCGAGTGTATCGTTAACCATTACATTAATCACTACTGGAGTTCCGCCAGGTGTAAAGACTACATCTGGATTTGCATCTACAAACTGATCAGGCAAGATAGGGAATACCGTGATGATAAAACTAGATGTATCGCATCTTACAGGATTTCCATTATCACACACAACTATACAGAAAGTGTCATTGCCAACAAAGTTTGTATCAGGAGTGTAAACAAAGCACAATGGGCTTATGATTGCTGCAGTTCCATTAGCTGGTGGGCAAATACTAGTTATAGATAAACTATCATCTGAATTTGGATCTGAAACTAAGCCTCCTATACAGACAGTATCTGGTGTATTAACTGGAGTAGTATCAAGAATAGGACCAACAACAATTGGTGGGTAATTCATACAAGAGTCGATAGAGATAATAAAGAATCCATCTGCACAGAATCTTGGTGTACCATTATCACAAATTGCATAAGCAATTGTATCGTTACCTAAGTATCCAGAACCATCGACAGTGTATGTAATAACTCCGTTGCTTCCTGAAGCTGTACCATGATTAGGTTGAGTATAAACAACCACATTAATTGGTAAACCACCTGGATGCGTATCATTAGCTAATACATTAACCGTCACTGTATTTTCTCCAAGAGCTAAACACAAGCTAGCGGTATCAGTTACTGCAATAGGGTTGTTATAACATTGTACATTTATATTTATGTTAGCAGTATCAATACCACATGTATCTCTAATAGTGTACTCAATATAATCATTGCCACAGTATCCTTGTCTTGGCACATAAACTATCGTATCATTTACAACATATGCCGTTCCGTATCCTGGTCTCGATATGATGTTTACATATTGAGGATACTGAGTAGAATACACATCATTTGCAATTACAGCAGCAAATAATGTATCGTCTCTTTGTACAGTAAAGATATCATCTACTGCTACTGGATTTACGCAGCAATCAACGAACACATAAACTGTAGCAGTATCAACAGCACCTAAGGTATCTTGTATAATGTATCTAAATGTATCCGTTACATTACAGTTGTTTCCATTTGGAGTGTAAGTAATGGTTCCATCTGGGTTGATAGTCGCATTACCCCAAAGTGTAGGTACATTGTTTGTTCCAGTTCCACCATTACCCAAGATAGTAGTTACAAAGAATGAATCAGTTTCTGGATCCCAATCATTGTTCATTACGTCAATTACTACTGGGACTCCAACACCTGTAAGTGTATTGTCATTAGTTGCTTGTACAGAATTTGGTACATAAATAACAACTGTAGCGGTATCACAAAGAACAGGGTTGCCATTATCACAGATCACATAAGTAAATGTATCTGGATTATTAGCGTTAGGTCCTACTCCTGGTCCGAAATCAGGTGTATATGTAATAGTACCATCAGGATTAACTGTAGCTGTTCCATCTTCTGGTTGTATAACTACCACCGTAGTGTAGATACTATCTCCATCAGGGTCACTATCATTGTTCAATACAGTAACAACTTCAGGCATTCCATAAGTAGTGCTATCGAAATCATCGGTAGCCAATGGAGGTCTGTTTGGTGAAATAGTATTAGTATCAATAGTGTTTACAATTACATATACCCAAGCAGTATCACAAAGTGGACGAGGCAGATTAGCTGCGTTCGTATCACAAATGACATATCGGAATGAATCTACATTGATATTAGCTGGATATGTTCCTGTTGAAGGATCATAGCTCACTGTACCATCAGGGTTAACTGTAACAGTTGCTCCATAAACTGATGGAGAAATCACTGTAGGTAATGTTAATTGATCTCCGTCAGGGTCAATGTCATTCGCTCTTACTGGGATAACCACAGTTGTAATATCATCAGTAACACCATAATCGTTATTTGCGATAGGTGCGTTGTTTACTGTATCATTTGCTGGATCAGTTACAGTGATATAAACCCAAGCAGTATCACATAATACATTTACTGGATATGGTGAATTATCGCATACTACATACTTGAAGCTATCTACTCCTGTGAATCCATTTTTTGGAGTATAAACACCAGCTCCATTTCCTGTAGGTGTCCATGTACCATTAGGGGTTACAGTACCTCCTGGATAAGAGTAAGTCAACGGATCACCGTTCGGATCTGTATTTGAAGTTGCTACATTTACTCCGATAGGTGTGTTAATTGGGGTAGCTGTATACAGATCATTTGCAACAGGCGGCTCATTCACTGGATTTACTGTGATAACTACTCGCGCTGTATCACATGCCACTGGACTTCCATTATCACACAATACATACGTGAAC
>JBIKJU010000215.1:0-3894 GCA_044360745.1 Chitinophagales bacterium | reverse complement strand
ACAATCAGTAAATATATCATCTTCTAATGTTTCGGCCATTACTTATTCCCTAGCAGATGGCTTATCTTGCACTAATTGCTTAACCACTATTGCTACACCTTTAAATTCTATAACTTACACTGCTACAAGTAGTGGAATTTGTCCAGATACTCGTACTATTCAAATCAATATAGACACTGCTGTTAGTATTGTAAATCCTCCAATTGTTGCCTGCGGAGCCTATTCTTTCAATGGAAATATTTTTACTACAAGTACTACATTATTAGATACGATTCAAAATTCAAGAGGATGTGATAGCATTTGGATTAGCATTCCTCTTACTGTATTGCCACTAAATAGAGATACTGTTTCAATTTGCATAAATCAAGGACAATCGGTTTTTGTAGGAGGCGCAAATCAGAATACCTCTGGATTTTATAATGATACGTTAGCTGCATCTATTGGTTGCGACACTGTACTTGTAACTGAACTAATTGTTGTCACTCCTCAAGTTGTGAATGATACTTTAAGTTCTTGTTATCAAGTAGTGTTTAATGGACAAACCTTCACTTCAAGTTCTTTAGTAAGAGATACTGTTTTTACAATATTGGGTTGTATTGACAGTATTTATAACACCACTATCACAATTGCAAATATTACTGTGAATACTAATAGAACTGTTTGTATACTTCAAGGTCAGAGCTTTTTTATAGGTGGAGCTAATCAAACTTCATCAGGGGTTTATATTGATACATTATTGCTGCCTAGTGGATGCGATAGCATTATTACCACTACTTTAGAAGTGAAAACTGTACAGATAAACAACTCTTCACTTTCAGCTTGTAATCAGCTTGTTTTTAACGGTAATACTTATTCATCATCTACTCTTGTTCGAGATACAATTAGGGGACTTTTAGGTTGCGATAGCGTTTATAACAATACTAACATTACAATTTTCAATAACAACTCTCAAACTAATCGTGCGGTTTGTATTTTACAAGGACAAAGCTTGTTTGTAGGTGGTGCTCTAAGAACCACATCAGGCATCTATAGAGATACCATTACCTTGAGCACTGGCTGTGATAGTGTAATAGAGACTGCGTTACAAGTAGTAAATACAGTTACGATTACACAAAATATAAGTGGCTGTGGTTTAGTTAATTTTAATGGTACTAATTATACTTCATCTATTACATTACGAGATACAGTTCTTGCTGGACTCGGATGCGATAGCATTTATAATGCTGTAAATATTGTAATTTCGCCAATTTCAGCTGTTAATACAAATCAAGTTTGTATTAATTTTGGTCAACGTTATTTTGCTGGAGGAGCCAATCAAACTACTTCAGGAATTTATAGAGATACTTTAACAAATATTTCTGGATGTGATAGTGTTATTATTACTGATTTGCGAGTAGTAACTATTATTACTAAAAATCAACAATTGAACGTTTGTGATTCTGCTAGAGTAGGGGGAATAACTTACTTCTCAGATACTACTTTTAATTCTATTATTCAAACTTCATTAGGTTGTGATAGTGTTGTGAACATTACTACAATTGATATTCATCCTACCTATTCGTATGAGATCACTGCTGATAAGCCAATGCCAATAGATGAAGGAGAAACAGTAGTTCTTAATTCAAATTTTAATGGAACATCACTTTATTTTGAATGGTCTCCTTCACTTTATATTTTATCAGGTGGAGATGAAGCTTCGGTTGTTATTAGACCAGAAAATGATGTTGTATATACTATGGACTACTTTGTATCAGATTCTTTTTGCAAACAACTAGATACTTTTAGAGTTACAGTGAAAAAAATAGAGCCTAGATATATTCTCCCAAATGCTTTTTCACCTAATGGAGATGGCAATAACGATTTATTTAGAGTCATATTGGAATCTGGATTATCAGTAGAATATTTCAGAATTTATAACAGATGGGGTGAATTGGTTTTTATAGAGCAAGGTACAAGTAAAGGATGGGACGGAAAATATAAAGAAGTTGATCAACCTGTTGGAGCTTATATCTACTATATCACTGTTCGAAATCTTTCTACTGGCAAAATAAAAAGCTCAAGTGGGAATGTGACGCTTTTACGTTAGTTTTCTTATTTATGGAAAAAATGTAGTATTTTCATCTTTAAGTTAACTATTCAATAACTTAATAAATCTTATTTTATGAAAAAAATCATTTTACTTTCATTATCCATTATCGTGATCTTTTCAGCACAAGCACAAAAGAGAGTGCCTAATGAAATGTCTTCGAAATTTGATCTTAATGGTAAATTTAGCGGAAAGCGAAATCAGTATACTTATGACCAAAAAGATATTTTGCAATCCTTTCAATATGAGTTTGATTTAGTGCAAGATGGAGATTTAGTAACAGGTACATCAACTATAATAAACGAAAATGGAGACTATGCAGATGTGCTTATTAAAGGAGTTATAATTGGGAATAAATTCCACTTTTCAGAATATGAGATAAAAAATCAAGATAAACCAGCAGATAGAGTTTGGTGCCTAAAAAGTGGAGAGCTTACTATTTCAGTAGATGAAAATGGCACTCACCTTTCAGGTTTTACGCCTAGCTATATACCTGAGTATTATTATCCTTGTACGGGTGGTTTTACTGATTTAGTAAATCCTGATTCTAAAAACAAGTATACTACGTCAAATATTGAAACTAATTTTTTTGATATGACAGTTTATCCAAATCCTTTCTTGAATAAAACTGCTATATCATTTATCCTTTCAGAAAGTGCAACTGTAAGCTTTGAGATACTAGACTTAAATGGCAAAGTGATTTCTAAGCTAATTAAAAATGAATACAAATCTAACGGGAAATTTGAAGTGCCATTTGAAAAAGATGGTTTATCAGCTGGAATTTTGATTGCTAAACTCACAGTAGGGAAAGAGGTATACTCTAAACAAATAGTTGTTATAAATTAGTTTTTTCGATTTTACTTATTGAATTCTTTATAATCTATAGAGGGGTCGTAATCATTTTTTGTAATTATAGAATGTAGCTCACTTTTGGGATCTTTAGATGTTATAAAAGGAAACATGAGTTGAACATACCAAGGCTCTTTTATTTGATTCCATGCACCAAATCGAGTGGGATATTTTCTATTTATCTTTGCAGTACCAAAAATAACATCCCACACAAAAAGCAAATTTCCATAGTTGCCGTTAGGATGAGAAACACCATCTTCAGCTGTGAGACCATGATGAGCAAAATGTGTACTTGGAGTAGAGATTACTCTTTCAATAACCCACGCTAAAGGACTTAGCACTCGATACTTATAAAGATATTTATCCCATTTCGTTTCACTGTGAGCAAGTAAAATAACGACTAGTTTTATAGGTAAATAAAATAGATAAACATACCCCATTCCTAGGTAAACCAGTAAAGCCGATAGCCAAATGCCCGGCATCAATGCATAATAAAGGATGGCATTTCGATAGGTCACTAATACACCCATTTCTTCTACTACATGATGAGGTCTATGCAGTTTCCACATTTTTCTATTTATATGCGATAATCTATGCCACCAATATTGTGTCATATCGTCTAAGATTAGGAAGGCTATAACTTGCTCCGAAATTGGAAGATGTATAAAATGATTTTCATATTGCGGTATAAAAAGATGGGAGAGATAAATAGTTATAAAGAAAATAGTAGGCTGAACTAAAGTAGGTAATGTAACAAGGCTCACTAATTCAATAGTAAAGTCATTCTTTGTTCTTTTGTCGTTAAAATACAAGCCTCCTAGTGCCTCTAATACGCCTAAAACAAGAAGTAAAACACCAGGAACTAGCTTGCTTATAAAATCATCGCTCATAGTAAAATAATATTTACGTCTTTATTATTTAAAAGTAGACCAAGCGAATATAACAAAAAAGAACAGCGG
>JBIKJU010000142.1:0-5725 GCA_044360745.1 Chitinophagales bacterium | reverse complement strand
TTTTTTCAGACTCCACCCAAACTTTACCACCATTTTTTTCCATTATTTTTTTACAAATTGGTAAGCCTAAGCCAGTACCCGCATTTGCAGTTTTACTTTGTAGCCGTTGAAAAGGCTCAAATATTTTATCCCAATATTGCTTTTCAATGCCAACTCCATTGTCTGAAATACTATATATCACAGTACCATTGCTATTCTCGCATGAAATACTAATCAAAGGTTGCGCTGAGCTATTGTATCGTATCCCATTTATGATTATATTTTGAAACAATTGTCGTATACTAACTTTATCGGCTTTTAATGAAACAAAACTTGATGGTAACTCTATTTTCACATCTTTCTCTTCTACAATTATTTGTATATCGGCTATAATTTCCTTTATAATTGGCTCTACATCTATTCTATCTTTTGAAATGATAATTTTATCAGCAGTGGCAAAGATCAAAATATCTTTAACCAGTGACTGCAAATTTTTTGAACTTGAAACAGCATAATTTATAAATTCATTAAGTGACTCATCACCAACTTTTTTAAGCTTTGTTTGTACTAGCTGCAAATAATTAGTAATCATCCTAAGCGGCTCTTGCATATCATGTGATGTAATGTATGCAAACATTTCCACCTCCTTATTTTTTCGCTCCAACTCTTTACTTTTCAATAATATTTGCTCTTCATATTCTTTATGCTTTTGAAAACTCCTACTTTGACTCAAAAATTTAGCAGGTATACCTTGTATTTCATCTTTAGAAATAGCTTTTATAAAACAGTCTAGCCATATATACTGGCCATCCTTTTTTAAAAATCGAAACTGAAATGAACTATTAAAATAGCTGGGTTTATAAGAGCTAAAAAAGTTTTCGATAAAAAATTTTCTATCATCTGGATGTATCCATTCTGAAGGGTTTTTTCCACGTAAATCATCAGGACTAAAACCAGTAATATTTAGAACAGATGGACTAACAAAATCAAAATCACCTCCCTGATTATGTGTACAAATTAAATCAGCAGAGTGCTCTGCTAAAAGTCTATATCGACTCTCGCTCTCTTTTATTTCTACAGTTTTATCTATACTTCTTATTACCAATATTAAAAGTGATATAATTGCTACAGTATAAGTAATTAAAAACTCAGCAATGTGAACTTGATTTGCACTAAATAAAATTATAACTGCTACTGCAAAAAAGTTAGCCCCTAAATTTAAGAGAAATGACTTTCTTGTCTCAAAAAACCAACTTGACACTAAGAAAAAAACAATATACTGATAAGCGAAGATATCATTAAACCCTGATAGGTATATAATTAAAACATTAATGATATTAAACTGAAAAATAAACAAATATCCAAGATCAGTGAGTATGTCTTTTTTGTTTACAAACAAAGAAATTACAAACAAAATAAACCCCAAAATAAACTGAATATAATTAGAATAGGTTATGGGCTTATTAACGTCCTCCCCAGAAAGCATAAAGCCGAAAAGCAAACAAGCTAATGAGCCAAATAAAATCAATATTCTTACTGGTAAACCATCTTTGAAAAAAGGCTTAAAAGGCATTTTCATTTTAGAATCATATTAAACATAATCGAAATCTAAGCCGATTTCTTTTTGCAACAAACTTAAGTGAGGATTAATTTCCACCATCCGTCTAAATTTATCCTGTGGAGTGTACAGTTTTTGCTTTTGATCCCCATTTGAGAAATTAGAAAATAGAATCTCAATGCTGACTTGTTCTAAAAAAAATGACCGTAATGCTGTAGTAAGGATTTCAATCTGATTCTCTATCAAGCTTTTTTGCAACTCGCTTTCAGCTCTTAACAGTAACACATTTTCTTTGTATTCAGGTTGCAGTATATTCATTAAATTATATAATGATGGTCGAGTTTCCTGTTGCTTACTTTTTGTAGAATCCCAAAAAACATTTAAATTATTTTCACTGTAACTTAGCTTCTCTTTTGGCTGCGAAACGGCATCCTTTTGAATATCATTTTTATGAGAAGCACTGCTAGATGATTTAGGTGGCTCAGTGATACTTGGTGTTCGCTTCACTTGAACCATTACTTTCGGACTATCCTTCGTTAGTTGTTGAGATTTTCGGGTAATGATTGGAGGTAACTTATCAATTAGACTTTCATTGCTTGAAAGTAGAGTTAAGACTCCTGAATCACTTTTTTTTTTGATGCTTCTAAGGCATCTATAAGTTGGTTAACAAAGCACATCCGCATTAGCGTAAGCTCTACTAAAAGACGTTTATTTTTTGTTGTACGATATTGTATATCACATTGATTGCCAAATTGAAGACAGCTCAATAAAAATGAAGAAGTGACCAATTTAGTTTGCTCTGAATAACGAAATTTTAAATTTTCACTTATTTCCATCATTGATACAGTGGCATTATCTTTTGCAAAAAGCAAATTTCTAAAATGCTCACAAAGTCCTATTATCAAATCGTCCGCTTCAAACCCTTTTTGAAGAATTTGACCCAAATAGTTCATCACAAGAGAATAATCTTGAGTTAGGAGAGCATCGGTAATTAAGAAATAATAATCATAATCTAGTACATTAAGATTTTCTAACACTGAGGTATAAGTTAGCTTTCCTCTGCCAAAACTGACTAGTCGATCAAACATTGATAGAGCATCACGCATACCACCATCACTCTTTTGAGCTATAATGTGAAGGGCATCTTCTTCTGCAAATATGTTTTCAGCAGTTGCGATTTTTTTAAGATGTCCAACTATTCCATCAATTGTCATTCGCTTAAAATCGAAAATCTGACATCTCGATAAAATCGTGGGTAAAATTTTGTGTTTTTCTGTGGTAGCCAAAATAAATTTACAAAAAGAAGGTGGCTCTTCAAGCGTTTTTAGAAAAGCATTGAAAGCCGCAGGTGAAAGCATATGCACCTCATCTATTATATAAATTTTATACTTTGCAGATTGAGGAGGGAACCTCACTTGATCTACTAGCATTCTTATATCATCTACAGAATTGTTTGAAGCTGCATCTAACTCATAAATATTAAAAGAAGCATTTTTATTAAATGCTATACAAGAAGGACATTGATTACAAGCTTCGGCATCTTGGGTAAGGTTCTCACAGTTGATTGTTTTAGCTAAAAGCCTGGCTGCTGTAGTCTTTCCTACCCCCCTTGGTCCACAAAATAAAAAAGAATGTGCTAGCTGAGCTGACTTTATAGCATTCTGTAACGTATTGCCAATAGCATCTTGCCCAACCATATCTCCAAATCGGCTGGGTCTATATTTTCTTGCTGATACTATATATTCGCTCACGTTGCTAAATTATAAATTCTTTGCAAGTTTTTATAGAATGGATATTTTTTTGTTATTTTAGAGCTTAAATTAAAAAACTATGAGAGCTTATACCCTAATTCTAGTACTAGCTGCTGCATCACTTCTTTCATCTTGCAAGAAAAATTTCGCTTGCAACTGTGGGGGAAATTTAGGATCTGTGATTGCTTACAAACCAGGTACTGAGGCTGCTGCCAAAGATTCTTGCACTGCTAAAGGTTGCGCTTTTACTGAATATTAAATTAAACAATTATGAAATTAGCTAATTTCTTGATAGGAATATTCATTATTTTGAGTGCTTCTTCTTGTAAGAAATGCTACGAATGTACACGAAAATGTGGCAGTTGTGTAAAGCAAGGGCAAAACACTCTTGCTGGCTGTGATGGCGAGAGCTTTCTAAATGGAGTAAGTGTCGATACTTGGAAAGTGACACTAGAATCTCAAGGATACACTTGCACTTACAATAATCCTCCTGCTCAAGAAGTTTGTAGTGCAGATGGTCGTAAAACGTACGAAAATCAGTCCTACACCTGCGTAGCTAAATAATTCTTATGCAAAATTCCCTTCAGGAATTTGAGGATATCCTTAATTACGAATCAGATGACTACCATCATATTTATAATTGGATAGTATCTCAGGTCGATTACTTGCTTCACCACAATATGGAACGTTTGCAATGGGTTCTTTATAGAATAGATATCGATGAAAATGTCTTAAAAAAAACATTATTATCTAATGAAGAAAAACCTGTAGCAGAATGTATAGCGGACCTTATCGTAAAACGGCAAATAGAAAAATACAAATCTCGTCAAAAGAATAATAACACTAATGATTGGAGTTTTGATATATAAAAAAAATCATTTCAATTTTTCTTTAATTTACACTCCTAAACACTTTTTCAAATGAAAACCTGGTTGACCATTTCTACTGACTCAGATTTCAGTATCTATAATATACCTTTCGGCATTTTTCAAACTTCTACGATTTCAAAAAGACCAGCAACCCGTATAGGGGATTTTGTTATTGACCTATCGCAACTAAACGCTCTTGGCTATTTTAAGTCTATCAAAATTAATCAAAAAGTATTTGAAGCTTTTACTCTAAATGAACTTATTGGACTTGGAAAAGAAACAACTTCTGCTCTAAGAAAATGTATTCAAGAATTATTTCTAGAAAAAAATAGTCACTTAACTGATGACATTCTAAAGTGTTTGATTCCTGTAGATGAAGTTACAATGTGTATGCCAGTAGATATCCCAAATTACACTGATTTTTATAGTAGCAAAGAACATGCTACAAATGTAGGTATGATGTTTCGTGATCCCAATAATGCGTTACTCCCAAATTGGCTTCACATTCCAGTTGGATACCACGGTAGAGCTTCGTCTATAGTGGTAAGTGGCACTCCTATCCATCGCCCTTATGGTCAAACAAAAACAGATGATGCCGACTCTCCCACATTTGGTCCATGCAGGTTATTAGACTTCGAATTAGAAATGGGATTTATAGTTGGAAAATCTACAATGCTAGGAGACACTGTAAAAGTAAATGAAGCCGAAGATTACATTTTTGGACTAGTTCTTTTCAACGACTGGAGCGCACGCGATATTCAAAAATGGGAGTATGTGCCATTAGGCCCATTTCTTGGCAAAAATTTTGGTTCAAGTGTTTCGCCTTGGATAGTCACATTAGATGCTCTTGAACCTTTTAGAATAAAAACTCCAGAACAAACACCTGCGCCTCTTCCCTACCTAATCTGTGATGGAGAGAGAAAT
The DNA here is from genome assembly GCA_044360745.1 of Chitinophagales bacterium. Classification (GTDB taxonomy): domain Bacteria; phylum Bacteroidota; class Bacteroidia; order Chitinophagales; family LD1; genus CALAYL01. Next base: position 644 of record JBIKJU010000142.1, on the reverse strand, counting down.
TTTGACATCCAATTAAGCGTAGAGATAAAGCCAAAATCAAGTGAATCTAAAATTGTAAGTAAAAGCAATTTTAAATTTATGTACTGGAATATGTGTCAGCAATTGGCTCACCATACTGTAAATGGCTGCAATATTGAGATTGGAGATTTATACGCATCAGGAACTATCTCTGGACCTACTCCTGACTCGTACGGTTCAATGCTAGAGCTAAGTTGGGGCGGCAAAAATCCGATAGCGATGCCAGATGGCACTGAACGAAAATTTATATTTGATTATGATACTGTGACCATCAAAGGATTTGGCCAGAATGAAGATATTAGAGTAGGATTCGGAGAAGTATCTACTACTATTTTGCCAGCTAAAAATTATGAAGTTTAAATATGAAAACCTTTGATCCGAAAGAATTACCTGTTCCGAAAGTTCATGACTTACTTTTAAGTAGTATAGCGCCTCGTCCGATAGCTTTTGTATCTACTATGAGTGAAAATGGGAATATCAATCTTTCACCATTCAGTTTTTTCAATGTTTTTGGGGCGAATCCTCCTATTTGCATTTTTTCACCAGCAAGAAGTGGTCGAACAGGTCAAACAAAAAATACTTTAGATTACATCAACGAAACGAAAGAATGTGTCATTAATATCGTT
>JBIKJU010000078.1:0-8800 GCA_044360745.1 Chitinophagales bacterium | reverse complement strand
TGCTTCACCAAATGAATCTAGCTAGTGGCGAATATCCTAAAGGAATAAATGAATTTGAGAAGGCTGGATTAACAGCATTAAAATCTGATATAGTGAAACCACCAAGAGTAGCCGAATCCTTTGTTCAGCTTGAGTGCAAAGTGAATCAGGTGATAGAAACTGGCGAAAAAGGTGGAGCAGGCAATTTAGTAATAGCAGAGGTTTTACTCATACATGTTAGCGAAGAGGTGATAGACGCTAACAACAATATCAATCCTCTAAAAATGAAATACATCGCACGTCTAGGTAAAGATTTCTATAGTAGAGTCACTAGCGAAAATTTGTTTGAAGTGCCAAAACCAAAAGTGAGTGATAATTTAGGAATGGGGATTGACAACTTGCCTTTTTCTATCAAAACATCAACTATTCTTAACGGAAATGATTTAGCTCAATTAGCATCAATCGATGTAGTCCCTAGTTTTGAAAACGTAGAAAAAGATTCTAAAACTCTGGAAGAAAAACATACTGTTGCAAAACAATATATAAAAGCAGGCAATATTAATGAGGCTTGGAAAATACTCTTAGCTTAAACTAAAATTATGGTAAAACTTACAATTCCACTTCCTTTATTTATTGTAAAAAAAGCTGTAAGGCGATTTAAAGAAAAAGCACAGTGGCAAGATATACATAGGTCAAGAGCTGGGTTTGAAAAACTTACAAAAAAATCAGCTTTTGAAAGTAAAGAGTGTATTTATAAAATTATAGATATCAATCATTGTAAAGCGGAATGGGTTTATAAAGAATCAGCGGTAAATAAAGGAGTACTTATCTATTTTCATGGCGGTGGGTACAATGCTGGCAGTTTAAACACGCACCGAACATTACTTACAAAGTTAGCTCTAGAATCTAATAAACGTATATTAAGCTTAGACTATAGGCTTGCACCTGAAAATCCATACCCTGCTGCTTTACAAGATGCAGTAATGGCATATCAATGGTTGATAGATAGTGGCATACAGCCTACTTCCATTGCTCTTGGTGGTGACTCTGCTGGCGGAGGACTCACTTTAGCTACGCTACTGTATTTGCGAGACCATCATATGCCTTTGCCATCATGTGCTATAACCCTTTCGCCATGGACAGACCTGAGCATGAGTGGCGATACTTTTTTAGATGACACTATTGATGAACCTATGCTAATCAAAGAAGCATTCTCTCATTGGGCTCAAAACTATATTAGCAATGAATCTGCATCTCTCCCTTATATCTCACCAGTTTTTGGAGAGCTAATCAACCTATGTCCTGTATATATACAAGTAGGCTCTGCTGAAGCGTTGTTAAGTGATTCTACTCGCTTCTATGAAAAAGCACATGCTGCTGGCTCGCCAGTGAAGATGGATATTTTCAAGAATTATTTTCATGTATTCCAATCGTTTTGGCAGATTTTACCTAAAGCAAAAAAGGCAATTAAAATGCTAGGAGATTTCCTCAATCAGCATATACAGGATTAATTTTTTTTGCACAGTTTATCTTTATATCGAATAAGTCTTCGATAGAGAAATCTATACCCTACTGCCACTTTGATTTTTCCACTTCTTCGTCACTTCTAAGGAGTCTTCGACTGAGAAGTCTGTGTATGAGATTTCTAATCATCTCTAAATTCCAGTTATTTCATTGTATGATCAATTTCCCTGCTTCTATTTTACCTTTCTCAAATATAGCTTGGAAGCTATAGACACCTCTACTAAAATTACTAATATTAATTTCGTTGTAAAGTATTTTCAGTTCTTGCCTTTTTACTTGCTGACCAAGATGATTGTATAGCTGTAAAGCTCCTGCCTCTGAGTTTTCAATATACACTATATCTGATGCTGGATTAGGAAAAATAGAAAAAGATGCAGAAATCTCTGAATCTTCTATACTGGTTGGAAGTTGATGAATAACCCCTATTGCATCCAAATCAAATCCACTTGAAGCAAAGGGCGTAGGAAATGGGTCATTAATTGGTTTATTAAAGTTGTCATAAGAGGCATAAGAAGGATTTATGCTTCCTACTACATCTATTATTTTGACGTGCGTGATGGCATTGACATTTAAAAAAGGAGAGTCTACTAACTCTTGAAGATCGAATGGAGTGCCATAAAGAGCTCTATATTTACCAGCTAAATTGTTGATTTTAGTGACATCTATAGTTGTGTCAAATGGTCCTATTTGTATATCATACTGTGTGTTTGATGTAGCTGGGAATCGCACAAAATTTACACCATCACTACTTACTTCTACAAATGCTAATTCTAAAAAAACATCATTAAAAGCATTTTCAAAAACAGCAAAATCAAATCCAGCACCATTCACTATCGAATTTTTAAAGGTAAGAATTGCACTCCCTCCATCACCCAAACTCACCACACCATTAGTTCCCGCCACACCTACAGCCATACTAGAATCACCAACTGTAACAAGACCTAAACTCGTATCTGATACATCTTGATAGCCACGAGTAACTTTACAACCAGAAGCCCAAGCCACAAAAACACTACTATCTTTGAAGATAGCCGTAGTACCAGCGGTTCCAACAGGTCCAGGATATTGTGCTAGTATCAAGTTACTAAATGCAAACAAACAAACTAAAAGAATAAAGTTTCTCATAAATGTGCGATAAATATAAGCTTTAATTCGTTTACTTCCCTTTGAACTCTGCCGCTCTCTTCTCAATGAAAGCATTCACTCCTTCTTTGTAGTCTTCTGTACATCCAGCTATTTCTTGACAATAAGCTTCATAAGTCAACATTTCTGAAAGGGATGCAGTCATTCCTTTGTTGAGCATTTTTTTCAGCAACCGCATACTGATTGGTGCAGATTTTACATATTGGTCTGTATAGGCTTTTACTTCTTTGTCAAGCTCATCTTCATTGGCTACGACTTTATTTACCAAGCCCCACACATGAGCCTCATCTGAGGTAAATGTACCGCCTAATGTCATGATTTCAAATGCTTTGTTGTATGGTATAGACTGTGGGAGAAAAAAAGAACCTCCGGAATCTGCCACTAATCCGATGTTTGCAAATGCTTCTACAAATTTAACACCTGTAGTAGCAACAATGATATCGCATGCCATGGCTAAAGATGCCCCGGCTCCTGCTGCTACACCATTTAATCTGCAAATAATAGGCTTAGGATTTTCTCTCACATTGATGATCATCGGATTATACCTCCGAACTACTGATTCCCCCAAACTCCTACTTCCATTGGCTGATTGCACATCTTTCAAATCTTGACCTGAGCAAAACGCCTTACCAGCACCAGTGATCACCACCACACGCACATCATCACTTTTTGCTGACTTTTTCAAAGCATCTATCAACTCCGCACTCAACTCCTCGTTGAAAGCATTGTATCTATCTGGTCTGTTGAGTGTAATAGTGGCTACCCCTTCGTTTTCTGTATAAATAATGGTGTTGTACATAGTTTATATTTTTTAATTAAAATAATTTTCAATGAGCGGAATCACATTAAACGCTAAAAACTGAGCGAAAAAACCAACGAAATACCCTAACAAAACTTGTTTTAAAGTATGTGCTCTCAACAACAAACGGGCTGTGCCCACCATTCCTGCAATAATTAAAATAATGGGTAAAAATAAAGACGTATCATAAACCGTATATTTAGTGATAGATAAATAAAAACCTAAAAAAGCACCAGCAGCGATGCTATGAAGAGAAATTTTAGTGAAAATATTGATAAAAAAACCCATAAAAACAGAGACTACTCCACCTAGCAACATAGAAGCAATAAGTGGATTGGCAAAAGGAAGATGATAACTTGGTTTGTAGTAAAAAAATGTCCAGATATAAAACGTAGCTATAGAAACAAAAGGAATAGTACGTTCTTTTTTATCATCGAGTTCTAGTGATGAAATCAACTCTAACTTTTTCATGAGCAAAAGTGATACTAATGGAAATATGAATGTAAGAATGAAAATAAGAATAACCGAAAGCTGAAAAGATTTTATACTAAGATGAGCGAAAAAATGAGGTGCAAATAAAGTGATGTACAACGCACCAAATGTTGGAAACATGAGTGGATGAAAAATTAGTGAGACAAGTTTTGACACCTTTATCATATCAGTATAAATTTAAAATCATCAAAGTTCTTTTCTTAATCTAGCCACTGGAATATTGAGCTGTTCTCGATATTTAGCAACTGTACGTCTAGCAATATTATAACCTTTTTTCTCCAGCATATCAGTAAGCTCTTGGTCAGAAATAGGATCTAATTTATCTTCAGCCGATATCAGATCGTTTAAAATACTTTTAACCTCACGGGTAGAAACTTCATCTCCACTATCTGTAGATAGCGACTCTGAAAAGAAATATTTGAGCAAAATAGTTCCGAACTCTGTTTGTACATATTTTGAGCTTGCTACACGAGAAATAGTAGAAATATCAAGACCTGTTTTGTCGGCTATATCTTTTAATATCATTGGTCGGAGCTTTGTTTCATCGCCAGTAGTTAAATAATCAAACTGCAACTCCATGATAGCATTCATGGTGACCATAAGTGTATTTTGACGTTGCTTTATAGCGTCAATAAACCATTTAGCAGAATCTATTTTTTGCTTTATAAACGTTAATGCTTCACGAGTGTCTTTGCTTTTTTTCTTAGATTTATTATAGTCTTTTACCATCTCTTTAAAAGACTGGCTTACTCTCAATTCTGGTGCATTAGCTGAATTTAAGGTTAATACCAAATCTCCAGCATTGTTGGTGATAAGAAAATCTGGAATGACCATTTGTTCGGGAGAAGAGCTAGAAGTGTAAGCACTTCCCGGCTTAGGATTTAACTTGGTAATTTCTTCAAGTATTTCTTTCAATTGTTTTGAATCTACACCCAATGATTTCTCTAATTTATCGTAGTGCTTTTTTACAAATGGATCAAAATGATTCCTTAAAATTTTAATGGCTATAAGTGTATTTTCAGTAGGGCTTTCCTTCCTGCTTAACTGAAGAATTAAACATTCTTCTAATTTTCGAGCACCTATTCCTGGTGGATCTAACAACTGTAATTTTGACAATACATCAAGCACCTCGTTTTCTGTAGTTTCAATGCCTTGTTTAAAAGATAAATCATCTACAATGGTATCAATGTCTCTTCGTAGATATCCATCATCATCTAGGCTACCAATTAAATGAACGCCAATATCTTTCTGGTTCCCCTCCAAATCCAACATTCCTAATTGCTCCTCCAAATACTCATGAAAACTCTTACTGCTAGCTACAGGAATACCTTTAGTGTCATCTTCTGGGTCATAAAAATCACTGTTATCTTTGGTCTTATAATCCGATACGCCTTCATCGGCTTCATCATAAAAGTCAGACATATCGAAATCATCTTCTTTTTTAACCTCTTCGGTTTCTACTGCTTCACCAAATTCATCTGTTTCTACTTCGGGCAAATCAGGTGTAGAAAATTCATCTTGTTCGAGTTCATCATCTGTTGACACCTCAAGTGCAGGATTTTGCTCAATTTCCTCTTTTATTCTATCCTCTAATTGAGCAGTAGGCACCTGCAACAACTTCATGAGTTGTATCTGCTGAGGAGACAACTTTTGCAACTGTTTTAAATAAAGACCTTGGCGCATACTATTTAAGTGAAACACTCAAATATATAGATTTAGGCATATAAATCTAATTCTTACACATCAAAGATTGTACCGAAAATTTTAAAACGTAAAAATTATACTTTTTCCCATACTTCAAACTGCATATCAAAAGCATTTTTTTCGTTTGCTTGAAAAGATTCTAAGTCAACTAAATGAAAAGTAGTTTCAAAATCTTTAGAAAAAAAAGTATCGGCCTTAAAAGAGCTCATAACTCTAGTAACGTATAATCGATCAGCTTTCGTTATAGTTTGCTCATAAATTTGCCCCCCTCCTATCACCATTAATTCTGTTTCTTGAGCCTCAAAAGCATGCTTAATGGCATTATCTAAATTATCAAACACCAATACTCCATCACCAAACCCTTTTTCACTACTGCTCACTACTATGTTTGTGCGATCTGGTAATGGACGAAATTTTTCAGGGATAGACAAAAAAGTTTTCCGCCCCATCAACACATGGTGATGTATGGTGATTTTTTTAAAACGATTCATATCGGCTGGTAGATGCCAAAGCAAATCGCCCTCGAAGCCAATTTCATGATTTAATCCCATAGCTACTACTAGTGAGATTTTCATTAGTACTTCTCTTTAGATGGTTTATAGAGTTGATAAAGCGCTTCTTTTGCTCTAAAAAGTTGAGCCTTTACAGTGCCTAATGGCAAACCTAGTTGCTCAGCTATTTCATCATATGATAGCTCTTCAAAATATCTGAGAGTAATGAGGTTTCTATACTTTTCAGGAAGCTTTTCTACAATTTCTCTAAGCTTTAAAGCTTTCTGATCATTAATAATATTTTGCTCAGGATTAGCACTACTATCAGGAATAACTATGCCCTGTCTTTCACTATCTTCACTATCTTTGAAAGAAGAGTCAATAGGCGTAGTATGCATTTTCTTTTTTCGAATAAAGTCTATGCAATTGTTTGTAGCGATTCTGAAAATCCAAGTACTAAAAGCAAAATCTTCATTATAATTTTCGAGATTATTAAACGCTTTAGAAAAAGTAACTAACAAAACATCTTCTGCATCATCACGATTGTGTATCATCTTTAGAATGGTGAAAAATACTGAGTTTCTGTATTTATCCATCAAAAGACCAAAAGCCTTTTGATCGCCAGACTTAGCTTTAGCTATTAAGTCTAGGTCATCTGCTTTTCGAGCATTCATTTCCATTGTGACACTTTGTAAAACATAGATCTAAATAAGAAAATAGGCAGGTGTAATATAAAAATAAAATCTAAAAAAAACAAATACGGAATTAAATCAGCATTTTGAAAACGAATACAAAGCTTACTATGAGTAATAAATTTTACTATAAATACTGAAGCAAAAACCAAGAGTATCAATGCAACTGAACTCTCAACAAAAAACAATGTAATAGGGAAAATGTAAAAGGCAAAATTTAGAAAAGCAAAAATTAAAAGAAGTAATTGACTGCTAAAAGAATAATGAAAACTCGTCTTGATATGTCTTGTTTTTTGATGCAACCATGCACCCCAAGATTTTTCAGGTTCAGAATATATATAAGAATCCTTGTGAATGGCGACTTCTGTACTATTCCCTCTAGCTATATTATTTACAAATAAATCATCATCGCCAGAAAGAATTTTTTGAGAAGCCTCTGTGGGGCTATATGACTTGAATTGAGTTTTCCTAAAAGCCATATTCCTGCCTACTCCCATATAAGGAAATCCAGATAAGGTAAAACCAAAATACTGCATTGCAGTCATTACATTATCATAACGTATTAGTTTATTTACGAACCCTGGGTAACTCTTAAATGGTGAATAACCCAACACAAATTGTGTTTCACTCAAAAATTCTGAAACTAAGGTCTTTAGCCAAAGGGTATTAGAAGGCTTGCAATCGGCATCAGTAACTACAATAATATCATGTGATGCGCTTTCAATACCAACTTTGAGTGGAAATTTTTTGCCAGGCAATGGCTTTTCTACATCCCGCTTTACATTTATAAGGCGTAGGTTAGGATTTCTATCACAGTAGTAGGATACAACATCTTCTGTATTATCTGTTGACTGGTCATTGACTACTATCACTTCAAAATTTTTATAATTCTGAATCATGACCACCTTTAGATTTTGTTGAAGATTTTCAGCCTCATTTCGAGCACATATCACAACTGAAACAGCCGGCAAATGCTCAGGAGCATAGTACTTTGGTTTGGAGAACAAAACTCTACTAAAAGCAAATAGATAGTAAAATAGCAATAAGCCGCAAATACTCAAGTATGTAATTAGTACCCAATTCATAACTGCAAATATGTTAAGTTTGCGGATTGAAATTATTGAAAGTATCAACAGACACTAAAAAAATAGACAGTATCTATTGTTTTAGATATAAAAAAGAGAACAAAACTATTTCTAATATGGGATTTACACATATAGCTACAGATAAATACTCGAAAGCAAGAGCTGGAGAGTTTAAAACCGATCATGGAGTGATACAAACGCCAATTTTTATGCCTGTAGGTACTGCTGGTACAGTTAAAGGAGTTCACTTTAAAGAACTAGAAAACGACATTAAAGCTCAAATTATTTTAGGTAATACTTATCATCTTTATTTACGACCAGGCACAAACACTATTCATCAAGCTGGAGGATTACATCAATTTATTGGGTGGGACAAACCAATGCTGACTGATAGCGGGGGATATCAAGTATATTCATTATCGGATATAAGAAAGATAAAAGAAGAAGGAGCTGAATTCAGATCGCATATAGATGGCTCTAAGCATGTATTTTCACCAGAGTCCGTTATGGATGTGCAACGACTAATAGGAGCTGATATTATCATGGCTTTTGATGAGTGTACACCCTATCCTTGCGATTACGATTATGCTAAAAAATCAATGCATATGACCCATCGCTGGTTAGACAGATGTGTAAATAGATTTAACGAAACTGAACCACACTATGGATATAAGCAATTTTTATTTCCGATAGTACAAGGAAGTGTTTATAGTGATTTAAGAAAACAATCAGCTGAATATATAGCTTCAAAAAATATGGAGGGCAATGCTATAGGTGGATTGTCTGTAGGTGAACCAGATGAAGAACTTTATAGTATGACTGAATTGTGCTGCGATATCTTGCCTAAAGACAAGCCACGCTATTTAATGGGCGTAGGTACTCCTGCCAATA
>JBIKJU010000183.1:0-4493 GCA_044360745.1 Chitinophagales bacterium | reverse complement strand
CAGAATGAAGAAATGTCTCATGTCAACTTTTCTTGCTACTTGCTTCGAGCTTTTTAATGAGTTCGTTCATTTTAGCTTCCAATTGCAGTGTTTGCTGAGGATTGCAACGTTTTGTCCAAATCAAAAACTCAACCACCTTCTTTTTTAGTTCTGGATTATCATCTATAAAATTCGGTGTAGCAAACATCGCTTTCATGTCTTCTTCTATATGTTTGTTGAAGCCCAAAAAAGAGGGGAGAAAATGCTCTAGCATAAATCGCATAAACCTCAACTCGGGGTCTTTTTCGTCTTTTTCTACTGCGCTGTTTAGTGCATTTTTAGCTTTTATAACTCGCTTTATTTTACTCCAGTTACTCTCATCATACTGACACAGTAAGCCATTGCAAATACCAAAATAACTCTCTTCAACTGGCGTTTTTTTACTTACTTTTTCTAATTTTATTAAAAATGAATCGAGAGCCGATTTCCTATCAATAGCATGTAAGAAGTGAAAGCGCAATTGATTGCGACTAAGTGTTTGCGCACAAAGCGAGAACTCAAGAATTGAAAAAAAGAGAATAAAAAAATACTTCATTTTAGTTTATTCTTGCATAAAAGTAAAGAAAGAAATTGGAAAATGAAAAAGTTTATTTTTAAACTTATAAGGATATAAACGTTTTATTGCTTTCTTTCAATAGACAATATTTATTCATAAATTCACTTTTATGAAAACATCATCACTCCGAATATTAGTTTTCAATAATATTGTTTATAACAGCAAAGTGGTGGTGAACAAGTAGTATTATGTTTAAGGATTAAATTGTAGGTTTAGGCTTAAAATCTATTTATGCAAAAACAAATCTTGTTTACAGAAAATGCACCTAGCCCTATAGGGCCATATAGCCAAGCCGTATGGGCGGGCGATATTCTTTTTGTGTCGGGGCAAATAGCCTTATGTCCTAAGACTGGCGATCTTATTCAGCCTGATATAACTGGAGAAACTAAACAAGTTTTAGATAATATTGGCGCTATTCTCTCTGCTGCGAATCTTACGTTTAATCATATCATCAAAACCAGTATTTTCTTAAAGAACATGGATGACTTCGGAGCTGTAAACGAAGTATATGCCACTTACTTTGAAAAAGACTTCCCTGCTCGCGAAACTGTGCAAGTGAGCAAGCTGCCTAAAGATGTAAATGTAGAGATAAGTGTAGTGGCCTGTAGATAGTTTTAAATAAAATAACCGCTTAGTAGAAAAGTCCGCAAAGAGAAAAGATTGGTAAGAAAATTAAACGTCTACTTCACAGAAATACTCTTAAAATATTTATCTGCTATTTGTTTGTAATAAGGCTTGAGAGATGGCGGTGCGGTTTTATACAAGTCCACCATTGATTTTTGCTGCTTAAGGTAGTTTTCGAGTGATGGTGGCATTTTTCGCTCTATATCTTTTCCAGTATTTGATTCTCGTTCTGGCTTTTCATCACGCTCACGCTGTGCTTTTTCTGCTTCTAATAATCGCACAGTGATGTCTTGTTGTCTGCGAAGCATTTCTGTAGTTAGTCGTTTGTTTACTAAATCCGTTTCGTTTTTCTCCATCTGCTCCATCACTTTTTTGAGGTCGCCCATACCTCCTTTGCCATCTTTATTTTCTTCATTATTTATTTGCTCCAGTAGTCTTCTCATTTCTGCTTGTTGGGCAGCCATTTCTGCAAACTCTTTGCTGTATTGTTTGCTATTATTTCCTCCTTGACCTTGCTTATCCCCTTGCTCACCAGGCTTTTTGCCTTCGCCATCTTTCTTCATTTTTTCAGCGAGTTGTGATATCTTATCTGAAAGTTGTTTTTGCATTTTAGAAAGTTTCGGCATACCATCGCCTGGTTTTTTGCATTTGCTACACATCTTTGGTGTACCATCTTTAGGGTCGCTGCTACTTTGCTGCATTTGCATTTGCTGCTGAGTTTCGCTAAGCATGAGCGCCAAATTGTTTAATCCTGTCATTACAAACTGCTGAAAACCTGAGGCCTTGTAGGTGTTTCGCTCTTCCATTTCTTTTTTAGATAGGTCTAGATATTTGTTTACATCGGTCATTTGTTTGGTTACAAACGATTTAATTTGAAAAACACGTTTTGCTAAGGCATACAAGCTATCCTCTACCATTCTAGAATTTTCCACTATCCTTTGTTGCTCTTTCATCAAGTCTGGATACTTCGGATTGTTGATATCAGTGTTTTTTACTTCCTTCATCAATTTTTCTTGATCAAAAGAAATCGTCAAAATATTTTTTAGCAACTGTCTGAGAGCTTGCATGTCTTCCTCACTTTCTTCGGCCTCCATATCGGCTTTAATTTTCGCTAATTTCTTAGCCGCGTTTTTCATGTTTTTAGCTGCGCTTTTTTGATTTTTAGAAGCACTCGATTTGTCATTCTTTTTGAGATTTTCTTCCGCATCTTTCATGTCTTGTTCAGCCTTATCCATTTCTTCTTTTGTTTCTTTGGTATCAGCTTCGGATTCTGTTTCTTTGTTTAACTTTTCGATGTCTTCTAAATCTTTTTTAGCAGCATCCATTTCTTTATTGAGCTCATCTTGCTTCTCTTTTAGCTCTTTCGCATCGCTATTTTTTTGCTCACTCTTTTCGGCTAGCTTCTCTTGCTTTTCGGCTAGCTTCTCTAACTTGTCTATGGTTTCTTGTGTTTTTTGCTGAAGCTCTAACTTTTTGTACAACTCTAACATTCTATCGAGATCTTTTTCTGTTTTCTCGGCATTCTGTTTCATGTAGTCCATTTTTTCTACTGCCTCTTTCTTCTGAATATTTTCGAGCATTTTTTGAAGCTTATCATATAGCTTTTTCATTTCATCATTCATCACTGCATCAAAAAGCTCTTTTAGCTGATTTTGCTTTTCTTTAATAGATTCTGTTTGCTTTTTGTATTCGTCTTGCTTCTCTAAGTTTTGTTTAAATTTTTCGTTGAGCTGTTTTATCTGCTCTTCTAATTGCTTTTGTTTTTCTAGGGCGTCAGAAATTTTCTTTTTATCATCCCAATTTAAATTCTTTTTGTCTAGCAGTTTCTCTTGTAAGTCTTGCATTTCTTTTTTGAGCTTTTGAGCATCCTTTATGCTTTCTTGCAAATCATCTTTTATTTCTTTACTATCTATCTCAAACTCTTTTTGCAATTCATTTTCAGTAGGCATATCAAAAGACTTGATACCAGATTTTGACGACTTGCTCCCACGCACACCATCATTGTCCCATACTTCAAAATAATAGGTCATTTTATCGCCTGCTGAAATACCCAATTCGGTTATGTTCCAAAAATACTGAAAGGCAGATGAGGTACCTGGTTGGAAAGGAATATTTATAGATTTAGAAACCACTCCATCATCTTTTTCTGCTCTTGTGATTTGATAGTTAAACGTCAATCGTTTGATACCATAGTCGTCTGAAATTTCACCTAAGTAATAAAAATAACGGTCGTTTAGTGAGTCGCGTTTTTCAGCAACGTCTATTTGCGGGTATAAGTCGGGTATCACAGCAATGGTATAGCTTATAGAGTCGGCATCATCTAGCCCATCCCCACTGAGTTTCATTTTGTATGCTTGAGTATTTATAAAAGTTTTAGCAAAACTATATTGGCCCTCGCTAGTAGCAGAGAGCACCTTGGCTGTATCGCCAAAAGAAATGGATAGTGAAGTTGCGCTTTGGGTTTTTACTTTCCACGTGAGACGAGTGCCAGCTGGCACTGTCATGTCGCCTGTATTATCGAGGGTTTCGTCTGGCTTTCCAGTATAAGCGGGATAGTCGGCATAAATAGAAAAGCCTTTTATAATTGGCTTTGCTACTACAGTGAGCATGTATTCTTTTGAGTAAAAACCATTAGCAAACAACTTAAATTTTACGTCTTTTTGAAGATTAGAAAAGTCGTAGCTGTATTGATTTTTTTCTGTTTGGCGCATTTTAAATTTGTTGCCCTCTGTTTCTATGTAAAGCTCTGATGGCTCTACTTCGCCTTCGGTTGTGGCCTCTATCGTAAAGGCCTCGTACTGTAAGGTTTTTAGTGATTTGTTTTTGACTACAAATTTAAATGGGGCTTCCTTTTCAAATGCCAAATCGCTGTAGTATAGTCGCTTTGTGCCTTGTTTAAACACATTTGGGGAAAAAAGTGCAATTCCTAGCATGAGAATAGCCGGAGGCAAAAGATATTTAAGGTACTTTTTGTTTTGACTTAAGTCTACTGCTTGGGAAAATGAAATGAGTTTCATCTCATTTATTTTTTGATAAATAGAAGCATTGACTAATGAATATTCATCAAGAGTTTCGAGTTTTTTAAGTTGCAGAATATTGAGGAGTTTATCGCTTACTTCTTTAAAATGATTGCCAATGATAGATGAGGCTTGCTCATGTGAGATCGTTTTGCCGAGCTTGAAGTACAACAAAATGGGATAAAAGACAAAACGAAAAAGAACAATAAGTGAAGAAAAAATAAAACCAAGAAATAAAAGTTTTCGGAGGGTAGACG
>JBIKJU010000182.1:0-4508 GCA_044360745.1 Chitinophagales bacterium | reverse complement strand
AAATGTCTATCACATAGAGTACTCCATTAGCTCCAAGCAAATACGATTGGGGGGTGTTTTCTTGACGTTTCTCACCTGCAATATCCCAAATAATAAAATTAACTTTATCTTCTCCAATGATGACAATTTTCTTTTCTATTCTCACTCCTATAGTCGAAAAGTAGGAATCCGAAAATCTATTGAAAACAAAGCGAGTAACTAAGGAGGTCTTACCTACTCCAAGATTACCTAATAAGATTACTTTTTTACTATATTCGCTCATTGCTTATTCTAACATCATTTAAGTATTGTAAATTTATATTATATATTTATCTTTTAAAAAAAGTTTTCAATTCCTTGAGAAACTTATGAATGATTTTTATCATCTATGCTTTTAGATTTAACTTATTCAATAATTGTTCCACAAATTCATCAGACAACAAATTAAGCTTTTCTTTGAAAGGATTGTTGATAATTCCTCCGACTACAAAGGCCATTGTGATGGTGTGATAAGACTGAACAAATAGCTTTAAGTCCTCATATTCTATTGTAGATAATGTAGCATTTTTTTGAGTAAATACATCTTCCGCAAAGACTTTTATAGCAGTTAATAATCCTGCCACCATATCTCTATCTATATTTTCTTCGAGTGCAGCATTGCCGATAAGTAGTCCCGAACCATTTTCTAATACAAAAACTTCTTCTAAATAGGGTTTTTCGAGTTCGCTCAATACTATTTCTGATTGGTTATTGCCACTAAAAAATGCTTGAAGTATTCTTTGCCATTTTTTTATCGAAAACGTATCATTTATATTTCAGTCAATACGTTCCGTTATTTTTTCAAGTTCTCACCTTATAAATTTACTAATCAATTTGCCAATAATAGGATATAAGGCATTGATTACCTCATCTTGTGAGTTTTTCAATTCCTTTTGAATAGTGTCTTTAAGTTCTTTTTTAAAAATGACTCTGAAATTTTTTTTGAGTTCCCCAATCTTGAGATCAGTCCTTTCATCTACTCGTTTAGAAAAATTTTCAGGGCTTAAATACTCTTCCTCTCTTTTATTGACATGTTTGGCAATAGATTGACTAAGCTTACGCTCATCATCCAAGAGTAGTGCTTTCAGCGTTTCAAATGCTTCTTCTTTTTCGATGTTCATTAGCCACATATCTTATCTTCTATATTATACAATAATTTGCCCATTTTCTTTCTATCGAGTTTTTTCTCGTTTAAGTCAGCTATCTTTTTCAACACCTCTTGATGGTTAGATTCTATCTTTTGCAAGATTTTCTTTTCTTATGAGTCTACATGGTTTTTAAAACTATCAAACTCCTTTTCGATAGCGTTGAGATTATTGTTTATATACTCTCTTATCTCATTAAACTCTCTTTCATACTCTCTGATATTTTGTCCAAAGATGATTTTCTTTATCGCATCTAATTTGTCGACTTCAGGATTTTTGTTTGTTTTTGATTCTTTTTTTGCCATAAGTATTTTTTACTTTGCCATAAGTATTTTTTTCGTTTTAAAAATAAAAAACTATGGCACTGACTCCATCTTCTATGATTTCGCTTGGTACGCAAGCCCCTGATTTCGATCTTTTGGATGTTGTATCTGCAGAAAATGTGTCATTGCAAAGTATAAAAGGCAATGTCGCTACTGTGATAATGTTTATTTGTAATCATTGTCCCTACGTGATTCATTTAAAGTCGGCTATTGCACAAGTAGCATTGGATTATAAATCTAATGGAATTTCATTTGTAGCTATTTCTTCAAATGATGTATTCAATTATCCTGAAGATACTCCCGAGAAAATGAGAAAGATGGCTTTAGCCTCAGGGTTTTCATTCCCATATTTATATGATGAAACTCAAGCAGTAGCAAAAGCATTTGAAGCAGCATGCACGCCCGATATTTTTGTGTTTGATAATGCTCTAAAATTGGCTTATAGAGGTCAGTTTGATGATTCACGTCCATCAAATAACATAGCTGCTGATGGCAAAGATTTGAGAAAGGCTCTTGATGATTTGTTGGCAGGTAGAAGTCCGCATCCTTTACAAAAACCAAGTATTGGATGCAACATAAAATGGAAAACTATCTAAATCGCATATTTAGAATTTGAATATCAGGACTTTTTTTAGATTCTATTCTAAAAGACAAAGTCACTTCATGGCTCAAACCTATTCTTCTTACATCTGTTGTTTCTATTCCAGCAGCATAGCATAGTCTACCGATTCCTTTTATTTCAAAACCCACGTCACCTATTACTTTAGATAGGGTTCTATAGTTTACTCCAAGCCACACAATTTGGTTGAAATTTAAACGCATTCCTAAGTCTGCCTGTGGAGGTGCATTATTAGCCCATCGCAATGCTCCTACAGGTTCTAAAGCCCACTTTTTTTCTCTACCTAAATTTATTCTTCCTCCTATTAGAAAATTAATGTGTTGCACTTTTCTGATTTCACTACTGCCATTTGTAGCTGCATATTTTACATTCAGGCCAAGCAACTGCGGCACAGATATTCCAGCAAAAAACTTCTCTCCTAATTGATAATAGATGCCTACTGATGCGTCTGGCAAATATTGGTTTTTATAGGTGCTAGCTAACTCAGGGTCTGCGGCCACATCTGGTCTTAGGGCTGCAGCGTCTAAGCGATATTGTTTTACCTCTACTCCTAAACCAATAGTAATCATATGACGACTTTTAGTATTGTAAGGTTTTATGTCTTCATTTACAAGCTCATACTTGTTGAGTCTGATTTGATAGGCTGCCGACAGGCCAATACCCGACATGCCAGTTGGACCCGTTTGATCATGTAAAATATATCCTCCTAGTCCTATATTCTTATTGGCAATTTGTCCTTCGAGTGCTAAATATGTGGTGTATGGTGATTGAGTGACATTTGCGAATTGTTTTCTATATGTAATCGTACCGGCTAGAAACCCCTTTGCTCCTGATAAAGCAGGATTGAGGATGTAAGCATTTTCTCTAATAAGGGAGAATTCTTCAGCTTGCTGAGACATTGATTTAAAAAAAAAGGTCATCCCAACAACTAAAGTCAACAAAGATGATTTATAAGAACGCATACTATTTTATAATTGTCAGTGGGCCATCAAAATTGGCTTCTTCTCCACTACTGTTTTTTACATTAATGAGGTAATAGTAAGTACCTGCGGGCAAAGGCTGGTTTCTCCAAGTGCCATTCCATTGTTGGCCATAAGGTTGTTGAGCAAAAACTTCATCTCCCCATCTATTTAAAATCTTCACGGCATTGTCAGGATATCGTTCTAAATCTCTTATAAACCAATTATCGTTTATACCATCTCCATTTGGAGTGATCACATTAGGGATAAAAAACAAAGCAAAGGGTTTGTCTCTCACCATTATTTTTAAACTATCATAATCCCAGCATCCTTTATCATCCCTCACTATAAGTTGGTAAAGTGTGCTAGTAGTAGGGTGGGCTAGGGGATCAGGACATTCACTACAAGATAGTTCATCGACAGGTGACCAAGTATAACTTACTCCTCCACTGCCATTAAATTGAATAGTGTCATATTTCCAAATAATAGAATCTACTCCAGCTAAAGCAAACGGCTCAGATGTAATAGCTAAAGCAAAAGCAGGGTAAGAAAAATCGCCCCAATTCTCTTTGGTGATTTTTGTAAATCCACCTTGAATGATTTTTGTTTCATGAAAAGTAGCTTGCCATTCAGGCACATTTTGCCAATGAGCTATATCATCCCATTCGTTATCTGCTACTGGGTCATAAAAAATAGCGATGTCTACACTATCTGATCCTTGTGGATGAAAAATACGGTGATACCAATTGGGATTTATTTCACATACTAATCGAAATCTTGTTTCTCTATCAAATCCTTCAGAAGTGGCATCTGTATTCGCAAATCTAACCTTATACTGATTAGGTGCAGATGATTGAGGGGTGAGTTCAATAGGACGATATCGGGCTATGAGTCGCGATGCGCCTACTGGGAATTTATATACAGATGCTTCATTAGTGTATCGAAGTAGTCCACCATTTTCAAGACTAGAAACAAAACCTTGAGTTCGTTCTACCGCTCCTACATCTGTATTTCTAACCCAAATAGTTTGGGTATCCATATCTAGCTCTCTGTCATTCAAAAACAATATACCATCAACTTTTGCATCAATTTTTCCATATTTTATTCCCTGATTTTTGAGTGATAAATTATGAAAGAAAGTTTCATCGAGGCCCTCTATATTTTGGTCAGCACCATGAAGAAATACATAGCCACTATCGAGATGGTTAATAAAAGCAATGTTGCCAGCACTATTATTCCAATTTCGAGTAAGGAAAATAGAGTCTGTATTATAATAGGTGCCATTATTGGTATTATACATATCTCCAATCACGGAAAAATAGGCTTTGTCGATAATTGATACTTGTGCACCAGCATTGCTCCAAAAGCCTGTTTGGGCAGATGATTTTACAGCAAAAAATAATAAAAAGAGTCTAAATATTTTCATTCAGATACCAAACTAATG
>JBIKJU010000181.1:0-4513 GCA_044360745.1 Chitinophagales bacterium | reverse complement strand
TTCAGACATATATATACTATCACAAGCTATACTTATTAATGCCCCAGCCGAAGCTGCATTATTTTTAATAAAAACTAGGGTAGGAATTTCTGATTTTAGAAACATGGTCCTGATTTTGTCGCCATCTTCCAAAGCTCCTCCATAAGTATCCAAAATTAGGAGTATATAATCTGCCTTTGCTTCTTTAGCCGCAGTCATTGCCTTTTCTGTGAGTTTGGTCATCGATGGACCAATCTCTTGATCTATAGTAAACTCATAGACTGTTTTTTGAGCATTAAGCTCATTGTGTAAAATAGTAAACAGAAAAAACATTAACACTGTGAATATGTGTTTTGATAGATTAATCATAGCTATATTTAAAGTTAATTTTGATTTATGAAAAATACACAACAAAGATACATACTTTTAATCATCATTTTGCTAATAAGTATAAATACATATGCTCAAAGTCCAAGTACTTTTATAGAAGTAACTGTAACTCCAAAGCAAACTTTTTTTTCTATTTCAAGAGATTTTAATGTCAATGTCAATGTTTTAAAAAAGTATAATGAAGAGTTTGCTCCTGCATATGAACTTAAAATAGGCGATATAGTTAAGATTCCTGTTTTTGAAACTAAAAATGCAACTTCTCCAAAATCTTTTGCCACTTTTAATCACACTGTAGTGAAAGGCGAAACTGCATACGGCATCATTAAAAAATATGGAATAACAATAGATGAACTAAAAAAATGGAATAATTTAGATAATAGTTTAAAACTATCAATTGGTCAGAAGTTAATTATCAAAAAAGAAAAAACTACCCCAACAATTGAGCAATCAAAACCTATAGTAAAAGAAAAAATAAGTTCCGAAGCTATATACGTGCCTAAAGAGAAAAGAAGCGATGATTTGGAAAATTTAAAAATTAAAAAAAACACTCCAGTTATTGTCCCTACTAGCGAGGAACCAAAAGAATCTAACTTAAAAAACACTTCTTTTAATCCAAGAACTATAATTAGAGGAATTGGCAAAACTTCTGACAATACCGAGTTAAGTAATCCCAATTTTGCGTTTTACAACTACGCTAAAACAGGGCAAACAATAAAAGTGACCAACTTATTGAGTAAGAAAATAGTGTATTTGAAAGTTATTGCAAAAATTCCGCAAGAAGAACAAGTTTCTGAAGATATCGTTTTACTAACATCAAAGGAAATCATTAAAAGCTTAGGGACTAATGATAATCGGTTTTTAGTAGAAATTGCTACCGAGTAAAATAGCTCGGTTTAATTTTAGTTATATCAAAACTTTTTTTCTAAAATTATACTGTAAATAATCGCTTGTCTACCATCAAAATCAAAAGGAGCCTCCTCCACTAAATCAAATGCACTCTTCGATTGCTGCTCTATAGAGTCTTCAGTTATACTCCCTCCTTCATCATAAGCGATAGAGTCAAAAGTTCTATAAATATCTTTGCCTTCCTCAAAATTTTGCGTGATTGACTCTTTTACAAAAACATCTTTCCCTTTTGTAACTTGCTGCTTATTAGAATTAGATTGAGTAACTAAAGTAGGCCTAGGTTTTAAAATTTCACGAGAAGGTTTAGGTTCTGATTTGAGTTCCTTCATTTCTTCTAAAATTTCCTCAAAAAAAGTCTTCTTCTTCACTACTGGCTTAGATGTAGGAGTAGTTTTCTCATTTTTATTCCTGTTTTGATATAAAAAATAAAGAATAGCTCCTACGACATAAATAATGACTTTTAATTCCATAATCTTACTATTTATTGGATAAAAACTGACTTAATATTAACAAATTCTTTTAATCCAAAGTCTGAAAGTTCTCTCCCATATCCACTTTTTTTCACCCCTCCAAATGGCAATCGAGCATCTGATTTCACAATTGAGTTTATGAAAACATTACCAGTATTTAGTTTTGGGATAAAAAGCTTAGCAGTTTTAACATCAGACGTCCACACAGAAGCCGCTAATCCGTATTGTGATTTATTAGCTAAAACTATGGCATTTTCGTTTGATTTTGCAATAGTCACTGACCAAACTGGACCAAAGATTTCTTCTTCAAAAGCACACATACCCGGCAAAACACCTGAAAGCAAAGTTGGCATTACAAAATTACCTTGATGATCAAAACTCAATTGTAAGTCTACTTTTGCGCCTTGTTTTACTGTATCATTAATTTGTCGAAGTACTTTTTCTTTTAGGTCTGGCCTAGCGAGTGGGCCAATTTGGGTCTTGTCATCTAGAGGGTCACCGACTACTAATGCAGATAATTGAGCTTTCATTCTATCTATAAACTCAGCACATAAATTTTCATGAACTATAAACCGCTTTGCACCGTTGCAAGCTTGCCCAGCATTGATAGAGCGAGACTTTACGGCAGCTTGTATGACTAAATCTAAATCAGCATCATCAAATACTACAAATGCATCGTTGCCTCCCAACTCGATCACAGACTTTTTGATATACTTTCCAGCAAGTGAAGCAATTAAAGAACCCGTTCGTTCGCTACCCGTAAAACTAACTCCTGCTATGAGATCGTGAGCTATTAACTCTGCAACCATTTCGTTACTTAAAAATACATTTGTCATTAAGCCTTTGGGCATTTCATCAATATCAAACAAAGATTGAATCGCAAGGGCGCATTGTGGCACATTTGGCGAATGCTTAAGAATAGTGGTGTTGCCAGATAATAAAGATGGAATAGCAAACCTAAAAACTTGCCATATAGGAAAGTTCCACGGCATGACTGAAAGCAAAATTCCCAATGGCTGAAAAGTGACGAAACTCTCAGTTGCATTTGTTGAAACGAATATATCCTTTAAAAATTCCTCAGCATGCTCAAAATAATAGTCAAACGTTGAAAGAGTTTTATCAATTTCATAAAGAGATTCAAAAACTGGCTTACCCATTTCCTTGCTTATCAAAAGTGCCAAATCTGATTTCGTCTCCTCCATTCGAGCTGCCACTCTTTTTAAACTATTGATACGGATTTGTATACTCTGATTAGCCCACCATTGTTGACATTCAGCAAGATTGTCCATGTTTGGAATCTCGTCAAAATCAAAAACAGCTAACTTTTCTTGAGAAAAAGGATTTATTGATTGATACATAATTTTAGTCTAATCTTACTTTCAGAACAAAATTATCAAATACTTGAGCTATAAAAAGATAATTTTTGTAAATCACTGCACCAGATGCCGCACTAATAAGGCTTCCGTCACTTCTAAACACAATAGTCGATTCTCCAGTGAATCTATTTATAATCCATACTTCAGATGGCGAATGCTTTTTGGCATTTTTCATATGAGATATAAACTTACCAAATTTAGGGTGACCTGCTACTATTATATACTCCCCATATAGCCTAATATTATCAGCGCCCTTTACTTTTGAGAGTAAAACTCTATTTGAAAAACTATTCCCATTTCTCTCGTATTTGTAAACTGCTCCCGGCATAGTAGATGCATGATATAAAAAACTATCAGTCATCGTAACTCCGTTTCCAAAACATACTCTCTCTCCTATTTCTACACAAGAGTCCACATTACAAAACACCAACTTACTCTTCTTTTGAATAAATAACTTTTCAAAAATAGCACCATGCTTTCCTGCATCGTTGCTCACAATAAAACTACCATCTGCAAATCCACAAACAGCATTTGGGGAAACTATAAGATTATGATTAGTAGCAGAAATAAAGAATAGCGAATCGCCTACAATAGAATATTGTAAAATTTGATGTATGTCTTTTTCATTGCAATGATTGACAATAAAAAGAGTTTTGTCATTCTTAGCAAAAACTAAATCTAAACCATGAGGGTGAAAGCAAATAGAAGAAGGCTGTACTCTATGCATCTTAGTGATCTCATTTGTCTTTAAATCTATTGACATGATTTCATTGAATGGTAATTCTGAATTTCTTCTTGCAGAGCAGGCTACAATTAATCGTTCAGAACCGAGGAAGGTATCAACCACTAAATCCTCTGGTCCATTGCCTACAATAATTTTAGTTGTTTCTAATTGAGCACTTATGTTGAAACTAAACATTAGAAACGATACCCATAAAAAACAACGAAACATCATATTTTATCAATTAATAAAACTTAAAAGAAATGAAAGATATTACTTTTAGCAAAACATTAGTATGAAAATAAAAATTTTGATCCTCTTAGCAATTATTTCTCAAAGTACTTTTTCTCAAGTAGACCCAAAAAACATAACTATTGTTAGAGACAATTTCGGTGTACCTCATATTTATGGAAAAACTGACAAAGAAGCAGCTTATGGTTTAGCATGGGCTCACAGTGAAGATGATTTTGAAAGTATTCAGTACCAACTCCTAGCTGGGAAAAACATGCTTGGCGAGGTTTTAGGCAAAGAAGGTGTTTTATTCGATTATGGATTACAGTTTTTGGGGATAGATACTTTTGTTGATAGAGTATATCAACAAGAAATTTCAGAACACTATAAGCAAATCTTAATGGCATTTTGTCAAGGTGTAAATGATTATGCCAACGCTC
>JBIKJU010000031.1:0-12621 GCA_044360745.1 Chitinophagales bacterium | reverse complement strand
TTAGTGGTCCATCGTTCTTTATAGTTGTGTACATATTTTCTATTAGATATTAATAAAAAAACCTCGATTTTTCAATCGAGGTTTTTTTGTTGGAGAAATTAAAATGAACTATTTCTGAATGTTGATTTTACCACCAACAATAGATTTATTGCCAGTATTAATTTGGAATATATAGTTTCCAGTAGACCATTTCGAAGCATCAAATGAAGTATTATCTGACTCTATGATTCGTTTTGAAACTATTCTGCCATTGATGTCAGAAATTACTATTTCACCACCTCTCAATCTATCATCAGAAGTGATGCTAAATACATTTGAAGAGGGATTAGGGAAAACATCTACGTTATATTCTTTTGCGATATCTTCAATCGAAGCACAAATTCTTACTACGATTACTTCGGTAGCAGAATTTTCGCATCCATTCATATCTTCATATGTGTAAGTGATAGTTTTAGGTCCATTACCAGCAGCAGCGGGATTGAAATTAGGGCCTGCAACACCGTTTCCTGAATAAGTACCACCCATTGGTGAGCCACCAACTAAAGCTATTGGGGAAGCAGAAGAGCATAACGTATCTGGATTGCCTAATAAGCTTACAGTAGGAAGTGGGAATACTACCAATTCAAAAGCTTCTGAAGTGTCTATTTGTCCATTGCTATTAGTTACTTCTAAGCTATAAAAGCCAGAGGTATTTGCTGTATATAAGAAAGATGTAGCAGATGATATAGGACTATTGTTTAATAACCATCTGTATTGAAAGCCAGAAATGTTATCGCCTTCTAGGTCTATAGTTTCTCCTGCACATATTGTTTCAGATCCTCTTGGAGTCATGTAAGCTTTGAAAGCAGTATCAAGTCCATGAAATTGTAATTCATCAGCCCACATGGTTGTACCATCAAAACCTCCACCAAATGATGCGCTAGACAATAATTGAATTAACAATGTATCAGGTGTCATGATAGATGAATATACAATTTTACCTTTTACTTGAGTGAAAGCTGCTTGATTTGTTACTGTCAAAAATGCTTGACCAATAGTTTTAGTTTCACCATTGTCAAATTTTGTTAGAGTTACTACAGCTGCACCAGTATCAAGTCCAGAGTTGCTTGATGTGTATTTATAATAAAAAGAAAAAGAATCTGGTCTGTCTGTATAAGCAAATCCTCTAATCTGAGGAGTTTGTGTTTGAAGGTTTAAAGATAAAGTACCTAAGCTAACTACACCAGGCAATAAAAAAGACTGACCAAAAACAGACACTTGTTTTGTAGTCACTTTTACAGAAGATGCTCCAGCATAAACATTTGCTGCTACCGTTTCTCTTTCTACCCCACCTGGGTCTGGTTGACCTAATCCAGATAAAATAGCATCAGAGTTTCCCCATCCTGTAATGTTTTGACCATTCCAGTTTTCAAAACCAGCATTTGGGATTTGAGTTTGAGCTACCAGCAACCCGCTTATAAAAATGGATGCTAGTGAAAGTAAGTGTTTTTTCATGTGTTTTATTTTTTGCTAAAATACAAAAGTCAGATAAATGTCGAGATGTTTTTTTTAATTTAACAATTAGAAAGATCGTTGATAACCACACTGGCTAAAAAGCAGCCAAAAATTGCAGGTAGAAAAGGTACGGTTCCTATTATAGATTTTTTTGGTCCTTCTTCTACTTCTATGACCTTAGATTTATCAGCTTGTTCTGTCGAAAAAACGACTTTTAATCCCTTGTATATTCCCAATCTATGCAATCTTTTTCTGGTATAGTAAGCTAATTTGCAATTAAATGATTTAGAGATATCATCTATTTTTACTTGTGTAGGGTCTTTCTTTCCTCCTGCTCCCATAGAGCTCACTATTTTTAAGCCTAAATCTAATGAGTGTTTTATAAGATAGACTTTAGGAGTGAGAGTATCTATGCAATCTACAACATAGTCAAAAGGCTCGGAATTTAAGATATCTATCATCCTTTGGTCTTTGATGTACTCAGCAATAATGGTGAGTTTAATGTCTGGATTAATGTCTTTTATTCTATTACCCATGACTTCTGCTTTGAGTTTTCCAGAAGTACTTACCAATGCAGGTACTTGACGATTTCTGTTGCTATCATCTACTATATCTGCATCAACTATGGTCATTTTACCTATTCCTGCTCTTGCTATCATTTCGGCACACATTCCACCTACACCCCCAAGACCAACTACCAAAACATTTTTCTTCATGAGTTTTAAAACTGTAGCTTCATCAAGCATCAATGAAGTTCTAGACATCCAATATGGGACAGTATCTTGATTTTTCATAGCTGGCAAAATTAATTTTTTACACGCATCAATAAAATTTTTAGGGAACAATGATTAAAATAGCACACTTATTGTTATTTTACGTCATGAAAAAACCGACAACCTTTATATTGAATAGAGTTTTTTTTAGTCTTGCTTTGATATGTTTATCTATTGTTGGATTTGCAGCAAAAGATCCCACTAAAGTTACATTAAATCTAACGAATTGTATCAATCACACCCTCCATGTTTCTCTTCAGATACCAGGGTCTAAAGCTCAAAAACATAGATTTATTCTACCCACAAATGTACCTGGAGCTATTTCAGAAATGAAAACAGGACTCTTAATTGATAATTTTCAACCTAAGACTGCAGAGGGAAAATTACTCAAATTTGCCAGAGTTTCTCTCAATGAGTTTGATATTATATCTGAAGGGAAGTTATTTTCAATAGAATACGATATTCATGATTCTTGGCATTATGCAGATAAGAAATTGATGTTGCCACAAGTCGGAACATCTTTTGATCCAGGAGTATTATTTTTACTTAATATGCACGCTATCATTGGATATGTTCAAGGATTTGAAGAGTACCCCTATCGAGTAGCTATTACTAAGCCAGATAGTCTTTTTGCTGCATCAAATCTTGAGATAAGCACTTTTGGTGGAGTAGATTTTATAGATATTCCAGGTGGATATTTACAACTGATAGATAATCCTATTTTATATTCAAAAGAAAAGCCACTTAGTTTTATTTTGGGGACAACTAAATTTAAACTGGGAGTTTATAGTGAGGGTAAAACACCGCGTCAAGCAGATATTTTATCCTATTTAAAAAAAGTTTCTGAAGCTGCTCTTCAGTTTTGCAAAACATTTAATACTAAGCAATACACCTTCCTCATAACTTATGTTCTTCCTGATTCAGATCCTTTTAAAACTGATGAGGTATATGGCGCTATTGAACATTCAGCTTCTTCTTTGTTCTATTTTCCAATATCTAATAATGAATATAAAACTGAGCGTGATATTATGTTTACGGCAGCACATGAACTTATGCACCTTTATGGTCCACTTCAATTGCAAACGGACTTAACGAGTAGGATAAATTTACGAGCTAAAAATCCATCTGCTAATTTATGGATGTATGAGGGTTTTACCGAATACTTGTCATTGTTGATGCTCTACCAACAAGATTTAATTACTGAAAATGAGTTTATTACTGAAATTAGAAATAAAATAAACTTGGCTAGCTATGCTGAAAATATTTCATTAGAAGATGCCAGCAAAATGTATTATATGGATGGCAATGAAGATATGTATCGTATGTTTTACAATAAAGGAGCATTAACTGCCATGATGCTTGATTTGAGGTTGTTGAAGCTTAGCAAAGGCAATTTAAATCTTAAAAAACTATTGCAAGATATATTGAATACTTCTAAGCAAAATTATGTGCTTAAAGATGAAAGAGTTATTGAGGAACTCGCTCAATTTTCATATCCTGAAGTAAAAGATTTTTTAGTGGCACATGTAAAAGATACGATCGCTCTAGATATCAATAAAGATTTGGAAACAATAGGGTGGAGCTATACTGATGCAAAAATTGACACTGTTAATATGTATGTAAATGCTGTTTATCGTTATACAAAAGCTAGTAAAGAATATTTTTTGACCAATATTTCATTTGATCAAATGGGATTTCAAGAGAAAGATGTACTAGTGTCCATTAATAAAAAGAGAGTAACCAGAGATAATTTAAATAGTCTTCTTGAAAAAGTATCGGATGTCAATTTTAAAAAGAAAGTAGTATTTAAAGTTCGTAGAGGTAATGAATTAGTGGATTTAACAGGACCTCCATTAATGGTTACTAAAAATCAGAAGAATCTAATTAGTATTGAGAAAAAAGTTGACATTGAAAAGAAGTCATTGAGGGATGTATTTCGTTCAGGCAGACCTAGTGGTGGGCAGACATACAAGATTTTAAATTAATTTTCTAATCAATAAATCTTTTACATTCTAAGAATTATATCAAATGCTTTTCAGCATGATAAGATGATCTCACCATAGGGCCAGATTCCACATATCTAAATCCCATTTTAAGTCCTATAGTTTTGAGTTTATCAAACTCTTGTGGTGAAAGATATTTTTGAACAGCCAGGTGATTTCTAGTGGGTTGTAGATATTGACCTAAGGTAAGGATATCTACTTTTTGATTTACTAAATCTTGCATGGCTTCTATGATTTCTTCTTCACTTTCGCCTAAGCCCAACATCAGTCCCGATTTGGTGCGTTCGATTCCTCCTTTTTTGAGCCTATCTAGCACCTCTAAGCTACGTTCGTATTTTGCTTGTATGCGCACTTCTCGAGTTAGTCTTTTAACAGTTTCTAAATTGTGCGATACTACTTCTGGTTTTACATCAATTATTCGTTGGAGGTTTTCCCATTTCCCTTGAAAATCTGGGATAAGTGTTTCCATTGTGACCCCAGGGGCATATCTTCTAACGGCACGAACAGTAGCCGCCCATATTGTAGAGCCACCATCGGACAGATCATCTCTATCTACAGAGGTAATCACAGCATGTTTTAGACCCATTAATTTTATAGACTCACCTACTCTTTTGGGTTCTGTGATGTCTACACTTTCTGGTTTACCAGTTGCTACACTGCAAAACATACATGAACGAGTACAAACATTGCCCAATATCATAAGCGTAGCAGTACCAACTCCCCAGCACTCAGTTTGATTAGGACATTGTCCGCTCTCGCATATAGTATGTAGGCGGTTCTGTTTAATGTTTGTTTTTACTTCACTAAATGAACCCTCAGATGGTATTTTTATTTTCAACCAATCTGGCTTTCTTATTCTTTTTAAATTGCTCTCTGTTTCCACTGTTCAAAATTAAATATAAATTCTATTTTTCATGAATTATATTTGAACTTTATAACAAACATTATGCAGTTTAGGTTCGTATTTACTTTTGTGACTCTTATTCTATTTTTATTCTCCTGCAATCAGCAACAAAAGCGAGTAAGGGTGATAGGAGAGAAAATGATAGTTACTATTTCTAAAGATGGGAAAGAAGTAGTTGATACAGTGTCGGCTGTTGTACCTTCCTTTTCATTTCAAAATCATAAGTTAACTTACACCTCTAACCAAGGGATGAAAGGGAAAGTAGTATTAGCAGATTTCTTTTTTACTCATTGTCCATCTATATGTGTGCAGATGAAGCAAAATATGCTTAAAGTTAACGAGCAATTTAAAAATGACAAAAATTTCTCGATAGTCTCATTTACAGTAGATCCTAAACGTGATACTGTTGCGAGATTGGCTGATTATGCTCGCCAATTGGGAGTAGAGAATACAAATTGGTATTTTCTGACGGGAGAAAAAGATAGTATCTATAATGTTGCAAAGCAATTTTTGGCATACGCAGAAGAGGATGAAAAATCTCCTGGCGGATATATACATGATGGCAATTTTATTCTGATAGATAAAAGAGGAAGGATTAGGGGATTTTATGATGGAGTAGATGAAAAGGTAATGCCAACTTTGATAGAAGATATAAAGTCATTGATTAATGAATAATCGAATACAGAAGTTTCTTTTTTATGCTATACCTTTTGGGGCTCTTATCTTTTTTTTATATATGACTTTCTTCCACTCATCGCATGAGCATCCTGGTCGAATAGTGTATTATAGTCAGTGCGCGAGCTGTCATGGTAAGCAAGGGCAGGGAGTTGCTTTATTGGTACCACCTCTAAAAAATGCCGATTATCTTCAAAAATATTTTTTAGATGTTCCTTGTATGATTTTAAATGGAATGGATGATACGATATTGGTAAACGGAAAATCTTACTATCAACCTATGTATCCTATTTCTTTAAATGAAGTAGAAATGGCAAACTTGATGAATTTTATGCGTGATTCGTTTTTATTAAAGCCTGAAGCATACTCAACTGTAAAATCTGAGTGGGCTGATTCAATAAAAAATGTGTGTCAACTAGACAAGTAATTTAGCCAAATCTCCCAACTTTTTTTTGCCTGTAATCGAAGCATCTCCTCTCCATTTTTTACGGAAACACCAAATTCAGAAAGCTTTTGGGCCGAAACAGTTGTTGTTGGATTATAAATTAAATCAAAGTAAAAGTTTTTGTTAGAAAACAAAGAATAGGGTAGAGGAAGAAAATCCCTTATTTCGGGATACATACCACAAGGTGTAGTATTTATCCAAAGTGGAGACGATGAAATTAACTCATTATCTATTAAATCATAGCCAGTTTTACCATCAAGTAGTTTTCGGGATATAGATTTGATATCAAAACCTAAATTAGATAAAACGAAGTGCACAGCTTTAGCAGAACCGCCATTCCCTAAAATAACTGCTTTATGGGTTATTTTTTTTGGTAACCAATTTATAAGCGATTGCTCAAAACCCCATACATCAGTATTGTAGCCAAATGTTTTTCCATTTTGAATAGCTATAGTATTAACTGCGCCTATTGCTTTAGCTTCTTGGCTTACGTTGTCTAAAAAAGGGATTATAGTTGATTTGTAAGGGATAGTGACGTTCAATCCAATCAAATCTTTTGTTTTGACTAAATCACAAAACTGTTTAATGTCATCAATTTCATAATTTCTGTAATGATGCGGCAGATTTTGTTCATCAAAAAGTTGATTAAAAAATGTCGCTGAAAAAGAATGGGAAAGCTGTTTGCCTAAAAGCCCAAACTGCATTTTTATTTCTTTTTTGTTTTAAAGTACCCCCATACGATTGGCAGTACTGATAACAATACAATGCCAATCACAAATTTCTCTAGATGCTTTTCAACAAAAGGAATTTGACCTAAAAAGTAACCGATTACTGTAATGCTAGTTACCCAAATAAAGCCACCTAAAATATCATAGGGTAAAAAAACTTTGTAGTCCATTCGACCAACGCCAGAAACAAACGGCATCACAGTGCGCACTATTGGTACAAATCGAGCTAATATGATAGCTTTAGTACCATATTGTTTAAAGAAATCATGGGTTTGGTCTAGCCATTCTTGCTTAACTATTGGTTTACCATTGAACTTAATTCCCAATACCTTTTTGCTAAAATATTTCCCCACAAAATAATTGGTGTTATCACCCAAAATAGCTGCAAAAATCAAAAGTGGTATAAGCACCCAAATGTTTAATCCTGAAGGCTGAGCACAAAGCATACCAGCGGTGAAAAGTAAAGAATCGCCAGGCAAAAATGGCATAGCTACTAAGCCGGTTTCTACAAAAATGATAAGAAATAAAATTGCATAAATGTAAATGCCATATTGTTGAAATAATTGAAGTAACACATCTTTAGTGTGTGTCAGTAAGTCAATTAAAAATAACATAAACTCCATATTCTAATTTAAACTACAGTTAAGGCAATGTAAGCGTATGAAAATCTTGCACTTTCAGGTATCATTACTAAAATCTTTTCACCCTTTTTCAGGTTTTTGTTATTAAACAATTCTTCTAGCATTAGAAATGCAGAAGCTGATCCTACATTACCAACTCTAGGCAAGTTGACAAACCATTTTTCATTAGGGATACCAATTCCTATTTTGTCTAACTCTTCTTCAATTTTTTGAGCAAAAAACATAGATGAAAGATGTGGTAAAAAATACGTGATATCTTCTACTTTGTAGTTTCTTTTTTTTGTGATATCTAATAAAAACTTACCGCCTAACGTAACTATTTTTTTAGCTAAAAGCTTAGTATCTTGTTTAAGAGAGAAAACAGATTTATTTGCCCAGTCTGATGGTTGCAAATCATTCCAGCTTATAAATTGTTCATTTTCTTTTATAGCACCTGCATACATACACACAGGCTCTTCATTAGCATAGGATGTTAGTTCTATCCAGTCTATTTTTAAAGATATGGAGTCGCTATTTTGGGTGTCAGATAACCATACTGCGGCTGCGCCATCTGATAGCATCCATCTTAAAAATTCCTTATCAAAAGCTAGCATTGGATTGTTCTCGAGTGCGCTAAGGTATTTAGACTCGTCTTCAAACTTTGAAGCAAGCATCCATGTAGAAAGTTTTTCAGATCCAGAGCAAACCGCATTTTTAATTTCTCCAGCAGCTATAGAAAGTCTACAATGATTCATAGCTTGAACACCCGTGCAACAAGATCCCGTAACAGAAAGGGTTTCAACAGATTTCTTTTTTAGTTCTCCTAAAACCATACTTGCATGAGATGGCAATAATTGGTCTGGGGATGTAGTTCCACACGCCAATAAGTCAATATCTTTAACCTGATGATTATCATCAAAAAGCTGTTCTATTGCGTTTTTGGCTAGTTGTGCATTGGTATGAGTAGATATTCCTGATTGGTCGATAGCATAATACCGAGTTTTTATCCCATTATTTCTTAAAACAATAGATCGTGCTCTTGAGGGTTTGCCATCTATCATACCGAGATATTTCTCTATATCTTCATTATGAATAGGTTCATTAGGTAAAAACTTGCTAATTTTATTTATAAAAACTTCCTTACTCACCGCTTTTGCTGTTTGAGGTTGCAATTAAGCAAAAAAAATCATAAAACGAGTAGAATTAAAAATAATCAACGGGTTTATTTTGCATAAATTTAGAAGCTACATCTTCCAATTTTTGCCTGTTTATTTTCAATATGATAGTACTTAAAACCGTTAAAATAGGTGACAATATGAAAACTACTGTAGGTAACAATATGGAAAATAAACGCACTCTCCCTTTTCTTTGAATGCTATTTGGATCTGCATTTCCAATAAATTTAGACCAAAGTCTAAAGGCTTTTTGTCCTCTTTTTTCAAGCAGTACTAAACTAGAATTTATCTCTACTGCTCCCGCATTGTTTAGTTTTTCTTGCAACGTTATAGTATCTTTTACTAAAACACAATTTTCAACAATTTCACCAAAGTCTTTTGCTTTCTTGATTTCTGCTTCTTGAATACCTGCTTTTGGGAAGATAAAAAATGGATTTTTTTTGCCAGTGAGCATCCATCTTAAAATAGTAATTACACTTTTAAGATTTGGAGATTTATCTACTACAGCTATGTTTCCTACTAAATCTGCACTTAACTTAGAAAGATGAGATTTTACTTTTTCTTGAGCCCCTAACCACATATTTCTTGAGCAAGAAATAGTAATGACTGACTTGTTTTTTAAAATAGAAAGGGCATTTTCAGTTTGCAAAAAACTAGTAATAGGTGGGGATGGAGTCAGAAACCAAGGTTGGTAAACCAAGGTTATAAAATCATAGTCATCAAAGGCGTGTTTTGGAGGGGAGACAAGTTCAATAGGTTTTTGAGAGAATGTTTCGGGAAAAGCATTGAAAAATTGAAATGTATTCCAAGGAAAAGGAAAAGGAGTAGATGGTTTTATTTCATAAAAAGAAAATTCTGTTTGCTTAAATCCACTACAATAAGAGTCTATTACATCTTTGGCTTGACCAGTTTGTGTATAATAAATTACGAGTCCTTTTTTCAACTTCTATTATTTAAATGAGTTTAAAAACAATTCAACACCGTTAAAATAGGTTTGTTGATCATCCCACATGCAAAGATGGCTTCCATTTTCGCAATATAAAAACTTCCCATTCGGTAAAATAGAGCTCATCTTTTCCATAAATTTAGGATCCATTGAATCGTATTTAGCTCCTATGCATAGAGTAGGCACTTTTATTTCTTTAAGTCTCTCAGTCACATCCCATTTCTCCAGTAGACCACCTGGCACAAACTCGCTTGGTCCTTGTATGAGTTCATAAACCGGGGCATTGATATGCTTGAAACTTCTTAAAACAGGCTCCGGCCATTCTGATGCAGGCATTCTGCAGATATGCTTTGTATAAAATTCATTAAAAACTAAACTTTGATATTCAGGGTTGGAATATTCACCTTTACTTTCAAAATTTTCTAATGAATCTATCAAGCTTGGTCTTAATTGTTTTCTCAATGATTGGTTATATTTTCCATATTCAGGGAAACTACTCATCATGTTTGAAATGATAAGACCTTTAAGATTTTGTTCATATTTCAGCGCATACTCCATTGCTAAAATTCCTCCCCAAGATTGACCATATAGAATAAAGTTTGATTGGTTAAGACCTAATGATAATCTTACTTGCTCTACTTCTTCTACAAATCTTGGAAGAGTCCATAATGCCGAATCTTTTGGTTGGTCGCTATAGTATGAACCCAATTGATCGTATTCATAAAACTCAATGCCTAAAGGTAGAAAAAGGCTTTGTAGACACTCTAAATACTCATGGGTCAGAGCAGGTCCTCCATGTAAAATCAGTACTTTTAACTTATTATTTTTGCCAAAGCGTTTGGTCCAAACTTTATAATTTCCTACAGGGGTTTTGATTGGAATCATTTTTACACCTCCACTTTTAAATCCCTGTTCAGCATAGTTAAAATATGATTTTAAGTTTGAAGTATTTTCCTTGTCACTTTTACATCCAGCTATAAAAAACAAAAGGAGAGCTAAAAAACGTACAAATATAATTTGTTTCATAAAGTGGATACATTCTGAACAAATATAATGATTATATTGGTAGTACTAATCATAAATATTTTAAAATGAGAGCGGGATTTTTTATAAAGAATTTTATTTTAGTTCTTCATATGCAAAAGTAGGGAACCCTCTTTCACCATCTTTATAAAAATCAATTAAGCGCAATTTAAAGAATCGACCATCTGATTGTATGATATAGTTCTTTTTTGAATTGATATAGTACTCTCCTAAATCATACACCTTCCATTCAAAACCAATACCATCTCTTTTATTATTAAATCGTTCTAGTTGCACATCATCAATAGTAATATTGTTATAATCCGTTACAGAATCCATTAAGTAAGCTTTGGTTCTTTCATTATTAGTAAGCACACCATTTACAATATAGGGTAGTTTTTCAGCATAAAAATAAGTGCTATACATAGTAAATACAAGATCCCAGTTGTCTTTAGCGGGCTCAAGATTTCGAGCTACATGATTTATCATGCTATAAAAAACGAACTGACGATCATTATCCTTAGGTACAAATACTTGACGATAGCCACTTCCATCTATGTTAGAGTATGCGATATTGTATCCTGTAGTATAATCTAAAACTTGAAATTTTCTAAAGCCTAAGCCATTGCCATTTTTATCATTCCCAAGGTTTATGAGATATACTTTTTTATCTGAAGTAGGATAAAACCCCCAACGACCTATAGCTGCTGAATCTTCAGTACCATAACCAAACTCCACTCTCCAGTTTGTTTGAAGTGTATCATCAGCTGACACTTCATTCATATTGGTTTTATTAGTTTTTGTGGCCATCATAAGTTTTGCACCATTAAGCCAGATACCAAATTTTGAGCTATTACAATCAAAAGCTAGATCATAATCAAAGCGGCTGTGTTGTCCAGTGAATTGAGCTGTTTGTAAATTGAAATAAAGTTGAGGTTCATAGTTGCTTCCCATAGATGCAACAAATCGTTTTCCTTGAGTAGATATATCAATTGGGTCAACAGGTTTTTCTTTAAAGCAGCTACTAAGAAAAACTAGTGAAGTAAGAGAAATTAAAATACGATTCATTTTATCTTTTATTTACTAAATTTAAAGGATAGTGAGCAAAAAAATGATGCCCCCCATGCTACTAAAGCATTATTGGCGCTAAAATTATGACCTATTCCACCTACATTTTCAGCTTGGATATTGGTTACATTAAGTAAGTTTTTTCCACCTACTGTTAAGTTGATTCTTTCTTTCCAAAACGAATGCGAAGCAGATATATTTAAAAGATGAAATCCCCCTCTCTCTCCACTTTGAACACTATTATTTAATACATACATAAGCCTTCTGCCTGTGTATTTATACCAAACATCTAATCGTATTTCAGCCACAGGGATAGTATAGCCAGCTCGAGCTGTGAAATCAGCACTCCATAGCGATTTTCTTGGTGTAGTAGCAGAAAGAGAAACATCTGTATACTGGTATAAAACACCTAGAGCACCTGAGAATCGTTTACTTTTTATTCCTATTTCGTGATCACCTGTAAAGGCGATAAATCTTCTTATATTAAAGTATTGGTAAGCCACAGGTATGACTGCTAGGTTTTGAATAGCTAAGTCAATTTTTCTATTGACAAGATTGAAATTCCAGTTGTTTGAAAAAAGTAATTTCGTTTTTTTCTTATCACTGCTTATATCAATAGATAGACCAGCGTGCTGTGAGTTTTCGGGTTTTAGATTTTCATTACCATTGATATCATGGTTACTATCTTTAAAGTTGATATAAAGTTCTTTTATAGAAGGCGCTCTGTATCCCATGGCGTAGTTAGCTCTTATAGACATCCATTTTGT
>JBIKJU010000179.1:0-4580 GCA_044360745.1 Chitinophagales bacterium | reverse complement strand
CTAACATAAAATTTACTCTAAAAATTGTTACATTCGTATTTTAAAATTCATTGTCTTTTGACATAAATATAAATGTATGGGATGTAGTACTTCTGGTGAAAAGGTAGCAGGGTGCGGCAGCGAAGGTGGATGCTCATCTAGTGGTTGCAATAAAAGCAACGTTTATGATTGGTTCTCTTTCATGCCACATTCACCTTTTGAGAATTTCAATATTATTGAAGTCTCTTTTAAAAATGGTGCTCGAAAGGGATTCTACAGAAACAATAATCAGCTAGAGTTATTTAAGGGTCAGTTAATTGTAGTTGAAGCTGCTCAAGGATTAGATATTGGAGAAGTGTCGTTACAAGGGGAATTAGTGAGAGCTCAAATGAAGAAAAAAAGGGTTACAGAAAGAGATGATACCATTCGTTCGGTAATACGAATAGCAAATGATGAAGACGTTAATATCTTTTTAGATGGGAGAAATAAGGAGAGGGAAACAATGATTAGGGCAAGAGCTATCGCTAAATCCATGAATATAGAAATGAAGATAGGTGATGTAGAATATCAGGGTGATGGTAAAAAACTAACTATCTATTATATTTCGGATGGAAGAGTAGATTTTAGGGAACTAGTAAAAGTTTATGTTAGAGATTTTAAGACTAAAATCGAGATGCGCCAAATCGGAGCAAGGCAGGAGGCCGGTAGAATAGGAGGGATAGGCTCGTGTGGAAGAGAGCTTTGTTGCTCTACTTGGCTTCAAGACTTTAAGTCTGTCACTACTCAAACTGTTCGCTATCAAAATCTATCTATAAATACAGAGAAGATGAGTGGCCAATGTGGTCGTCTTAAATGTTGTTTAAATTATGAATTAGATACCTATGCTGATTCACTAAAGAAGTTTCCAAAAAATGCAGATGTTATAGATACGGCCGAGGGCAGAGCTATACTTCGCAAAACGGAAATATTGAAGCAATTAATGTGGTATAGTTTAGAGTCAAATATGGGGGTTTATTTCAAGCTCAATATTGAATCGGTGCAAGAGTTGCTAATGATGAATAAGCAAGGCCAGAAGCCGGCTAATCTTACTAATTTTGCAGTAACTGAGGATGTGAAAGAGGATGAATCTAAACATGAAGATTTGGTTGGCCATGTAAGCTTAAATTCGCTAGAAGAGAGAAGTAGAAGAAATAGGAATCAGCATCAACAAAAGCGAAAGCCAAATAATCCTAATAATTTATCAAATCGTCAAGAAAAGCAAGTAGATTCTAAAGCTAATAATTCCTCTTTAGTTCAAGATAGCAATGAAAAGCAATCTGAAAGTAAACAAGGGCAGGTGGCAAAAAACAGGAATAAGTTTAAGAAAAAATATCCACCGCGTGATGGAGGATCTGATAATAAAAACAACGCTTAGTATGCAAGTTTTTAAAGTCTTTTTGGTGGTATTGATTGTAGTGTTATCTTTAGCTTCTTGCGACCCTAATCGAATATATGAGACAAATTTAGACGTTGACAATGCTGAATGGAAATATAACGATATCAAAAAGTTTGAAGTGATTATAGATGATACCATAGCTCAATATGACCTTGCTGTCAATGTGCGACATTCATTTAATTATGAATGGAGAAATATGTATGTGAACATAAAAACTATGTTGCCTGATAGTCAGTGGCTAGAAAGGCGAGTAAACTTACCAATGTCTGAACCAGATGGAAAATGGTTTGGAAAGTGTATGGGTGATAATTGCTATGTTTCTATATCTATTCAAAAAAATGCAAGGTTTCCGCAAAAGGGCAAATATATTTTTACTATACAACAAGATATGCGAACAAATCCATTGCAAAACATTCGCTATGTAGGACTTAGAGTAGAGAAGTCAGAAATCACCAACTCTAATAATTAAAAAAGGCCGCCTTTTGAGCGACCTCTTTCATTGAAAGTTTATTTTAAAGAACTATACTCTATCCATGTAGGCTCTAGTTCTGGTATCTATTTTAATTTTAGTGCCAGACTCTACAAACAAAGGAACTTTGATATTAGCACCAGTTTCCACCACACAATTTTTTGTGATGTTAGAAGCAGAATTACCTTTTACATTTGGGTCTGCTTCAACAACTTCTAGTACTACAAAATTAGGCAACTCAGTAGATAGAATTGTATTTGTTTCTTCATGTATAATGATGTCACAGATATCACCTTCTTTCATCAAATCTTTATTTTCTATCATGGTTCCATCGACAAAAATTTGATCATAAGTTTCTTGGTTCATAAAGTGATACCCAGTTTCATCACTATATAAAAACTGATGTGGGTGTCTCACAACTCTTGCAGTTTCTATTTCGTGACCTGAAGGGAAAGTATGTTCTAGTAATCTGCCAGTCTTGAAACTTTTCATTTTACATCTTACAAAAGCATTTCCTTTTCCTGGTTTTACGTGTTGAAATTCAACAAACTGGAAAATATCGTGATTCCAAACTATACAAAGACCGTTTCTGATTTCAGCGGTAGTAGCCATTTGATTATCTTTTTAAAAAAGTGAGTTAATGTTAACTTGATTACTCTTCAGTTACTGCTGGAGTTTTATCAATTACTACTTTTCCACGATAGATAAGCTTATCTTCGCTCCAATGTGCTCTATGCATAAGGTGCGCT
Source organism: Chitinophagales bacterium (assembly GCA_044360745.1). Classification (GTDB taxonomy): domain Bacteria; phylum Bacteroidota; class Bacteroidia; order Chitinophagales; family LD1; genus CALAYL01. Next base: position 1,948 of record JBIKJU010000179.1, on the reverse strand, counting down.
TCTCCACTTAGAACATCTACAGATGTGGTAGGAGCTTCAGCTTTATAATGTGTTCTCCTTTTGTCTCTTCTTTGTTTTGAGATCTTGTGTTTAGGATGTGGCATTGTTTTATATTTTAATAAGTTAAAATTAGTTTTTGTTTTTCAAATCTAAAAGAGCATTCCATCTTGGGTCTATAGCATTGTCTTTAATTTTTGAATTATTGCTCAAATAATTCAAAAATTCGGGATTGCAACCAGGAGTAACGTCTTCTATGTCTGGATGAGTTAGCTTCATAGGTAAAGATAGATTTATATAATCGTAGATTAAGTGAGATAAACGAATATGCGTATCATCTCTAAAAATATAAATTATTTCATCATCGTCTTCTAAGTCAGTATCTTTTTCATCTTTGTACTTGACTAAACACTGAAAATCTCCAAAAATTTCTTTTTCGAAAGGTTCAGCGCATCTATCGCAGATGACTTCGACTACTCCGTCTATGAAAAACTTGAGTATAAAGAGCGTTTCCTTTTTTTCTAATTCGAGTTTTACGTTTACACGGCAGTGCTCGATTAAAGCTCCTTCAAATGCTTCAAAAAAAGAGTCATCAATTGAATACTCAAAGTGATGGATCCCTATTTTCAGTCCTATGTGAGGTATAGAAAATGTTCTATGTATCTTGTCGGACTGCATCTGAACGTTCTTTTAAGGACGGCAAATATACCATTTTTTCGATATTTTTCAATAAATCCTTAAAAAAGTGTGATTTCTTTGATTTTGAACATATTAAACCTTCGCTTAGTATTTTATAGTACTATTGAGTAAGCTAGATTCCGTGTTTCCCTATTTAAGCCTTTTCAGTATGCCTCTTTTTCTTGAAATCTATTCACATTCCAGATGATTTTATGTTTAAAATTTCGTCAATTTCTTATTTTAAAATTAGTTATCATTGTAATATATTGATAAATATTGAACTACATGGATAAAAGAGAGTTTTTGAAGCTAAGTGCCTTAGCTGTATTAGGAGTGGTAACCTCACCCTTAGTCCTAAGCGCTAGTGAGCCAAGTTTCAATGAGGAAACATTTGACAATGGTCAAGATGGCTTTAAACTTCCGCCTCTTGGTTATAAAACTAACGAGCTAGAACCTCATTTTGATGCAAAGACTATGGAAATACATTACATGAAACACCATGTAGCTTATATCGCCAATTTAAACGAGCAAATAAAAGGTACCAAGTACTTGGGTAAAAGTTTGGAATATGTATTAGCGAAAGTAAAACCTAACGAATTTGGAGTCAGAAACAATGCTGGTGGACATTACAACCACTCATTGTTCTGGAGAATATTATCTCCTTTGGCTGTTAAGAATCCAGTAGGTAACTTAGGGCAGGCTATAAACAGAGATTTTGGAAGTTTTGAGAAATTTAAAGAAATGTTTGAGTCAGAAGCAAAGTCGCGATTTGGCTCTGGTTGGGTTTGGCTATCAATCACTAAAAAGGGTATTTTAAAAGTACATTCTACTGCCAATCAGGACAATCCACTAATGGCTAATATCGAAAAACAAGTGTCTTATCCTCTAATTTGCTTAGATGTTTGGGAGCATTCTTACTATCTTAAATATCAAAACAAACGTGCAGAATATGTAAAAGCGTTTTGGAATGTAGTGAATTGGGCAGAGGCCGAAAGGCGTTTTAATGTAAGGATGAAGTAAGCTTCATTTATCTTATATACATTTGTTGATTATATTTTGCGGTGTTACCTTTGAAGTATGTAGGTATTAACTAATTTCGCTACTTAAACTTTCACTACACTATAATATGAGTGATGCTATAAAACATGAGTGCGGTATCGCCCTTATTCGGCTCTTAAAACCTTTAGATTATTATGTTGAAAAATATAAGACTGTATCTTACGGATTAAACAAACTTTACCTGTTAATGGAAAAGCAGCATAATCGTGGCCAA